>CALBTS010000857.1 GCA_937968035.1 uncultured Methanomethylovorans sp. | reverse complement strand
CGGGTAAGTGGTTTTTTATTACGCGCCAGTTTTGGGCCAGTTTCTGGGGGAAATTCACGGTTTTGGAGAACGATTAAAGGCTATTAAGTGCGGCTTTATTTGTTATATATGACCTTTCTTGCATCAAATTATAGCAACTTTTTAACGACTATGATATAAAGTTACCCTAATAATCTGAGTAATCAATAAATTGAGGATTGAGAATTAGATCACTAACATACTCTAAATCAAAGAGATGGGTCTTACAGTCTGAATAACAGAATCCACTTAGTATGATTTTATTGTCAATATCGCTTATAATTTCGTTGGGTAATATAGTTCTAACACTAGGCCCTTTCCCAGTTTCATTTGAATTTAATTTAAATGTCAATATGAATTCATGTTGCTGTGCTAGATAAACTGCTTCAGTTTGATCATTCATAATGTTTGGAATCTCAATTTTAAAGAAGCTAGCATCTAGGTTGAGGTATTGTTTAAATTTGAATCGTAGATTTTGAAAATGGTTAGCTAGCTTAAAGAAAACCTTGACAAATAGATCAAGATGTTTAATTTGTCTTTGTTGATGGAAATCCCCAAATGGAAATAGGCACTGATATAAATCAAGTATGCCACTAAATCCTTTTAAGTAGTGTTGTTTTATCAATTCATTAACCTGGAAAACTGGCTTGTTGTAGCTAATCAGACTATTTGCAGTTAGGACTCTGATGAACTCTTTTATGTGATTTTCTGATTCAAATAGAATAAGTAAGTCAGATTGATTTATTGCCCTGCAAATTCCCCCATTAATATGTTGATCAAAAAGTTGAGAAGGACTTTTCAGAAGGACGGGTTCTGGTATAGAGGAGGTAACTCCACCATATTGATTTGTTGTACAGTAATTCACTTTGTATATACCGTTATCTGATTCAAACAGAATGAATAGAATCGACATCGCCCGTCTTTCTGTTGTGACTTGGTATTCGTAACTGTTTTTGCAATAAGAAACTTTTTCAATCGTATGAATAAGTTTTTTTATCTCAATCTCATCGGGAGGAGTTAGAGGCGTATCATTAATGTAGACATAATAATTGCCATCCCTGTTTTTTGATGGAGGTAGAACAATATGGTCTGAAAGCCTTAACTCAATTTGCTTGAACAAAACCCTATAGTCCTTCAGAGGGAAATAGTACAGCGTATTATTTGGAGGATATGGTATAGAACTAGGGAATGAAGTACTAGCTTTAACCCATATGTGAAATCCAGTATGACTGCCACTTTTCACAACCCAATTATAGTCAGCTGGTAGATTTAATGCAAATAAGAAGCCCTTGATAAATTCCAGGTCGTTACAGCCGTCAATGTCAATACAGATTAATTCGTTTACACCAGTTATTGCGCCAATCCCAGTGGCATTTTCCCAGTCAAAGGCTGTGATTTCATCTTTAGTTTGCCTTACCTTTCGAAAGCTTTCCCAGTCATTTAATGGGATTTTAAAACTGTCCTGGTAACTATTGTTATTCTTACTTAACCCATTAATAATTGTCAGGTTAAATCCCAAATTGTAATAATGCTCTGCAAAATCTTTCAATGTTTTTAGCCGTAGAGTTTTAATGTTAATATTCCATAGGCTTACTTTGGATTGAAGGGTAATCCACACAAGAAGTGAGATCGAAGTGCTAAGGAGTCCAATCAATAGGTTGAATGAGTGTTTCCTTTTAAATCTCGATGATAATTCAGAATCAGATTTGTTGTTCAAATAGTATTGTTTCGGTACTTCCACATAGCCGAGTCGATCCTCCAAAAAGTAGTAGTCTGTCCTTCCAAATAGGAATCCTGTAACTGAGAGAATTATCAAAGCTGAAGCAATGATTATCTGATTCTTATATTGATTTTTAAACATAATTCTACTACAATTACAATGACATGGAAAGGACTTTTTTCTTATGTAATTCAATGATTTGAGACATTTCCTCAATCATCTGCGATGCGATCATGGCCTGGTCACTAGCACTCAAGTTTCTAGCATCATGAAAATGTTTTTCATGAACAACTTCTTTTTTAAAATACTTATACCGCCATCTAATAGTCAATATACCAGTGCTATATTCGAACTGAATAATTTGATTTTGCCCGTCTTCATATAGGTTAAAATTTCTCTTATCTACTGGTATAATATCTCCTTTCCCATTGAAGGCTCTTAGATTAAGTTCATCGACAATAATTTTGAATTTGTCTGATACTGAGATACCATCTAGATCAGTGTTGTCCTTATTCAAGTCCCGCAAGAAGCTATAAACAATACGGCCTACCACGCTTATCAGTAGGCAAACTCCAGAGATAATTAACCATTTCATAGGGCTATCATAGTACTATTATTTTTTCAATTTTGGTTGTGTGTACTCTTCATTGATCTAATCAGGACAAAAGTAAGTGTGGTGCCTAGCATTATTCCAATGATATTGCCCGCATGTTTTGTACTGAACTCAACATTGCCGTTTACAATCTCAAGAATGTTTGAGATTAGGTCTATAATAAAAACAGCGATATAGCAATAGCCAACAAACCATTTTGCTTTAGGAACTACATATATACCTATGTAAGCAGCAAGCGGTCTTCCAATAAGTTGAACTGTGAGTGTAAAAATGAAAGCGCCTCCTGGATATCTAGTTTCTCCAATCAAGGAGAACAGATAAAAGAGTAAAAAGGCAAGTATTGATAAGGGGAAAAACAATATCCATCGTAAGGCAACAGGCCATGTATTAATTTCGTATAGCTTCATTTGCGTTAGGATTACCGTTCATATATATTTGATAATAAATGAGACCAATTCATTCTACTAACCATAATGGAAATTATTCTGCCAAGCACTACAATCAATCCCAATGACCACTTTCACTAAATTCCATGTTTTTCTTCAGGCATTTGGGACACACATTACCAGCTCTTTTTAGGCTATTATCTCCCCATCTTATGTATTCAGTGCGATTATCTTCTTGGCTTCTTGCATTATCTTCAATGTCATAAAACGAATATTGGTTCTTTTCATCCTTGGAATTCTCTTGGATAAGAATTGTAATCATAACTATTTCATTCTTTTCATAATCTAATACTGGACGGTGGATACAGGTATCAAAATCTGCCTTTCCTGCACCGTAATACAGCTTACGAGATCTATAACCGCATCCTCTACAGATGCCTTGAATTATTAATCCCATTTCTTAAAGGTTTACTTCTCTTAATCAGAATGTGAAGCAATATACAAGAGGTTATACTCAGACCCTTATTTAATTCGGGGCGAGTAATCTCAAATATATGGTTTTTTTCAGATTATTATTCGAATGGTACCCATCTGGTGTCTAACATAGCATTAAAAGGGTCTTTCTTGTCAGCCCTAACCCCCGATCCTACCCTGACCCTCACCAGTCCCCATCCAACTTTGAGATCTTTCTTCTGGGCTCAGATTTGAGACCTTGCCATGACCTGAGACAGGGGAGGCTGGGGATGGTTGGGAAATATGTCCCTGCGATATAATTAATTATCGTAAGGCGATTATGGTCTCAGTAATTCCTCTAGAACTTTGAAAACTTCGGTCTCAGCCTCAGAAAGACCTTCAGGTGTTTTTCTGCGATTCCAGTACCCAGTTTCTTTTTTATGGCATCTTAGTTCTTCATTAATCACAGGTCTATTCCAATACTGTATAATTGGTTGGTATTTTTCCACAAAGTCAGATTCTTCTGCGGGATCATTATGAAGATGCTCCCAATAGCAAGTATAACCAATTAACTCAAAGAACTTGATTGCAGTACCAACAATAAAGTCTGTATCCAGCTTATCATAACTGGGAGAGTTTGATGTAAATGTATTCTGTTGTAATTCACTTACCCCTCGAAAGAGAGTTCCTCTCGGTGTGAGTGATTTCCTCTGACCTGCGTTTCCAATATATATGGCAATTTGCCTCATACCGTCTTTTTCAGCAAACCAGCCGTATACACCAGATTGAGGTTGAATAGGGGAATTAGGATTCTTGAAATAAGCCATGATAGTTAATTCAATTTTATTGAGTTGGGAGACAAGATTTCGACTACAAATACATCTCCCTGATTGAAATTGCTCTTAATCCATTCTTTTAATGGCTTCCGTCCTCTGATTCTTGGTGCTCCATTCTTGTTGGCACGACGGTCAATTATCCCATCGATAATCCTATTCGGCTCTTGCCCGAGTTGAATTTTGATCAGTTCATGATCCTTTCCGAATCTATTCGAGTACTTCCGACAAACATTGAAAAATCCCTGATTAAAATATGTTGGAGAAAGGATTACTTCAAATGAGTTGCTATCAAAGTCCTGAGGGTTCTCATAATCCGTCCTTGCTTTCTTATGTTTTTCAGGGGTCGGAGGATTACCCTTATTTCCTAATTTGTTCCAAACTGGCTTAAACTTATCAATTAAGGCATCCTCTAGGCCTCCTGCAATACTTATAGTGACCCCTCCGTATTGTAATAAACCTGGATCAGTTAGGATATAAATGTCAATTGGCAAACCATCTTTCAATAGGTTTATCATTTCTTTATGCACCCTTATATTCGTCCTTTGCGTAGGGCCAGGATTCTGGTATCCCATCATTCTTCTTGTAAGCGACTGAGTTGTTTTGCCTATGTACATGACTCTGCCTTTGCTGATGAAACTATATAGTACTTTCATCTCATCCTGATGATCAGTTAAAAGGAATTTAATTCCCGAATCAGAAATAGCCCAAGTCCCAACCTTGATGAACCCAATTTCAGTCAACCTTATCATTCGATTATCAGAATTTCAATTGTATAAGTCATCTCTCTTGTGAGCAAATCTTAGAAATATTCTTGAATCTTGCTGCCATCTAGATCAGGTCTGAACTTTGTTACGAACTTTCCCACCAAATCTGTATTGATCTTGATTTTAGACCGTATTGCGTATCGCTTAATCTCCTCGCAAATGGTACTGATGTCTGCATAGGTGAAGAATTCAGTCATATCAGCAATATAATCAAACCTGATCTTGTCCTGAGGGTAAGACTGGAGATACATTTTAAATCCTTCGGCGCGGGCTTCTGCATCAGGTGGGCCGACGAAGATTTTCCTGTCAAATCTTCCAGGTCTTAATATTGCATCATCAATACTGTGAAGATAATTTGTCGCACCAATAATAATCATACCCTTGTTCTCTTCACTTTCAAGCTGACCAAGGAACTCATTTACTTCTGATTTGGCGTGATAATACACATCTGACCTCGATCTGTTTGGAACCATTGCTTCTATTTCATCCAGGAACATAACGACTGGTTTCTTGCTTCTTGCTTCCTCAAAAACTCTCTTTATCTCAATCTGTGTTCCATGAACATAGACACTAGCAATATCAGAAGTTTTAATCTTTACGAAGTTATATCCGATACGATCAGCCACTTTTTGGGCAAAGAATGTTTTGCCACATCCTGGAGGGCCATAGAACATGAAACTTTTGGGCATCGATACCTTAAACCTCTCGTACAATTCCTTCTCTACCAGGGGGTGAATTATTTCTCTTTCAATTGTAGCTTTCAGTTCATACATCCCAGCAACCCCTTGCCACGGCTGGGTTATTAGTGTGGGTTTCTTTTTCTTGGGAAGATTGAAAATCCTCTCCTTCAACCTTTCTCTACGGATGTAATTGTAGTTTTGATCAGGGTAAAGCTCAATGTCCAGGCACACCCAAGCCATGGCTTCACGATACATTCCCCAGTCCATCAATGTCTGGATTCTGAAATCACCGACATATCGCAAATATTCTTCATCGAACTCGGCAAAAAGGGGATTATTTAAAGCTGTAATCTGGCTCAGGGTAAATAGGACACCCTTCCTGTCCTTTTTAAGCATAAGAGCATCGATCTTATTGGGTAGGCTCCAGTGATTCATGTTTGTTGGCGGGTAATTATAAAACCTTTATCATTTTTTCTTGAGAGACTCTATGTACTCATTATTAGGTAAAATAGCTTTTAGATAGTTGATTGTCGAACTATCCAAGTAAACCCCCATCAGCTTCAACTCCCTTATCGAATCATAGTAAATTGATAGGTCAATTAAAGCTTGATTATTTTCAATGCTAAAAAACTCATTTGAAATGCTGTCATGAGCAGCACTGTCAATAACTGATAAATAATCAAGAAACTCGAATGGACTCTTTTTTGCTAGTCTGGAGGTATTTACCCTGCTTGTCCTAAACCCATAATATTTTTTGAATTTGATCTCAGCTTGATAAAGTCTTCGCTCATATGATGTATTGTAATCCATATAGAGGTCTTTGAGAAGGCTTTTATATTTGTCTGGGTTGCTAACTGTATCAGGAACATTCTCGATTTTTTCAATGAACCATTCAGTAACCTTTTCATATTCAACTTTAATTGGGGTAATAATCTGGTAGTACTCAGGGTATCTCTTTTCGTCAATTTTATGGTATACACCAATTATTAGTTTTCTTCCTTCAATAATCAGCAGGACCAATAGAATCATAATCAGAAGACCTTTTATGCCATTGGGGACTTTGGCCATCTTTGTAAATAGATTATTCTTCTCTATATTCATTGAGTGATGATCTACTTTCGATATTTCAAGCCACTGGTTATTAAAGATAGAATTTCTTTTCGAAGGATGTTACTCTAGACACTATGCTTCTCAATCAGGCAACTTGTACTTATGAGACTGAGCAAATGATTTTCCCATACTTAATTGCAGGTTCTCTAGATTCTTAAACAGACTGGACACTAGCTATGATTTAGTGTTATCGATCTCAGGTTGGAGGATCTTAATTAAAACCTCCATTTTATCCACCGCCCAGGTTTTCATTTCTTCAGTTATCTCACCTGAGGGATACTCCATATATAGTCTAGCCCACTTCTGTCCCCAGACCTCCTGAATGATAAGTTTTTCAGATGTTTTACTCTCGATGGCATCTTTGAGTTTACCCAATCTTGAAATAATGTCCCTGTTACCCTTTTCATTACCACTTTCAGCGTGCAATTCAACCCCGAAACTACTTCTCGGTCTTCCATGAAAAGTCCATTCAAAATGTAATCCACTTTTGCCAGTAAGGATCTGGTAATAACCCATGGGTTGCGGTTCTTTAAGCGTGCTTGAAATCCGTGAGCTTAATCTTCTTGTGATGTCATTGAAGAAGTTCAAATATTCCTCTCTAGCAACCGTCATTTTCCCCTCCTGACCCTCCTTTTGTTCAGTTCTGATGATATAATCTTCAGCCTCAGGGATTGGGATAATTGCATTTACCTCAATTACGATCTTTTCATTGGACAACTGGTAAGGAGTTAATTTGATACACTTGATATCAAGCCCATATTTGCGAAGCCACATCACCGACGCAGTTACCTCCTGCCTGAATTCCTTTGATACCAGGATAATTCTCGGACTATCATTTATCTCTTCGAAATCAATATCGGTAATGAACTCCAGTATCCGTTTTCTTGCATCCTCTTTTGAGACAAAGTGATTGTTCCGATCACAGTAATTCTTATAGATCGAGGTTAGGCCATCCAGAGTAAGAGTAGAACAGTAGGCAGCGTATTTAAGAGCCTGCAGATCAACATTCTTACCACTGTCATCCCGTTTTAGTTCGATAACAACCACATTCCCCTCCCTGTCCAGAGCCAACAGGTCTAACCGCTCCTTGGTCTTGTCGAACTTATCGTACTCATTAGTAATAATCAATAACTCTTCACCAAGCAGATCTGGATTTTTCTCAATCCACTTCTCAAGGTGTTGCCTCTCCAGGATAACATGGCTCTTGAAATCGGTCTTTTCACAAACCTCGATCTCGTTTGTGGATTTATTAAAGCTTACAATCATTTGTAAAAATTTAATTCGAGGATTTTAAAACAGTGGGCTACATGACCTTATAGTTTGCATGTCTAGTCCTTAATCATGGTTTGTGAGTATTCAACATCATAAACCGTGTCCTTGTGTTGGTCTCCACTGAACCGATTCTGCTGATGTGTCACCAACGCCTGATGTCCGCCAACAGGTTTCCATCCTTCTTTTATTAACTCATTGACCTTTGCCGACAGATGTTCGGCCGAAC
>CALBTS010000856.1 GCA_937968035.1 uncultured Methanomethylovorans sp. | reverse complement strand
TAAAGAAATTGCTATGAGCGCTACGTTGAAAAAAAGCCCCTTCTGTTGATAATTATTAATTCTATCTGTTTGTTGCTCCTAGTTTATTAGAGTTTATTTACAAATAGAGTAATAAAGTCCGATACAGCCACGTTGATAATTTGTAGATGATTAGGTAGAATAGCAGATACTAAATTTGTAAATATTATGGTATTTAGTTGACAGTACGACTTCAAAAACAGAAAGTAGATGAGAACAATATGGCGGATCCCGAAAAGCCAGAGCAATAGAGTAGGAAATCTTTTAACTTTAGTACTATGAAAAACGTAAAAATGGTTAAGTTGAGCCAGATTAAAAACCGGACTCAAGTTACGATGAGTGTAAGGTACACATCGATGTGTAACAAGTAGCTTAGAAAGAAAGTAAAAACTGAGTGGCAGATGCCACTCAGTTTTTATTAGTAACCATTTAAACCCTTCCTAACAGTTGCAACAATATGAAATTAAAGCCATCCGCTTATAACGTATTCCTCAATGTCGATGATAAGGATTATGCATTCAATACATTTAGATGTGAATTGGCTGAGATAGATCAATCGGTTAAGTACTCTCTTCAAAATGCGAGGTTAGACAATATAAACGACGATGATATAAAAGACTTGATTGAAGCTGGCTTTATCGTGCCAATAGACATTAATGAGCCAGAAAACTACTTTCGAATGTTCAATGAAAAAAAGCGCGAAAAAAAATTGTCGATTAAATTCTTACTAGCAACCTTTTGTAATGCATGCTGTACTTATTGTTACCAGGCTCAAGGCAACTACAAATCTGAAATCATTGATTCCAGGAATCTTGAGATTTTCATAAAGTGGCTTTCTAATGAAATTGAAGCTAATGAGATAAAAGATATTGACATTGAATTATTTGGAGGCGAACCACTCTTAGCCGGGAGCCTTATACCTGAATTATATGAACGACTTGGAGAAATAGGCAGCAAGTATCAAGTGGATCTAACGACAGCAATTATCACTAATGCCACGCTTTTAACTGATGACTTGATCAGAGTCTTCCTGGATAACAACGTCGAAATCAAAATGACATTGGATGGCATTGGGAAAGTGCATAATGATAGACGCAGGCTTAAGGACCCTTCTAAGGATGGATATAGGATAGTTCTGAATAATATTAAAAAAATCAAACAGGCAGGTGGTATCGATTTAATTAATATCAGAATGAATGTCGACAAATTGAATATTAATGAAGTTGAGGCGCTTGCCAGTGAATTAAACGGTTTGGGGATTACTAAATTTTATTGTGGCAGAGTATTCTTCAGAGGTATAGAGACTGATTACGACAAAAACCTGTTTTCAGATCTTGATTATGATAAAGAAATAGATTTGAAACTATATTATACTTTCAGGAAGTATGGGTTTGCAAATTCCCCATCCAATCTGGACGCTAAATTCAGTTGCCAGTTTTTTAATAAGTATGGTTATGTTGTCTCGCCATCATTAAAAGTAGCCAAATGCGATGAGCTTATTGATCTTCCTGAATTTCAAATAGGCTATATAAATCATAATGGCAAATTGATCCGTACCAATAATAATTATATGAGACAAACATCTGCCAGCCCTGCAGATTATGAACAATGTCGCCAATGTAAACTATTGCCCTTATGTGCAGGAGGATGTCCCATAATATCACTGAACAAGAAGGGAACAGTTTATACTAATTCCTGCTCAATTACTGAAGAATCGGTCAAATTCAAGATAGCCAACATTCTAAAAACAATAGAGGATTAATTATATGAAACCAATTTATGAAATAATTGCTAGTGGGATCTCCATTAAATTCAGCTATTAACGTGATGGAGATCAACATTTTAGTTTTAGGAGAGGAAACATGGGTAGTTGATCCTGGCGTTACATTATACTGTGAAAAAGATTATTCCAAAGTCAATATATACCATGTTCATAATAAAGGCCTTTTCTATCTCAGGAAGGACTTTTCCTGGGTAAAGATTGATGGTATAATCTGGAGGGGGCAATTTGAATCCAATTCAGAAAAACAAAAATATATACTCGAAATAATTAAACTCTCTGATGTTACCTGTATAAATCATCCTGATGTCACCCTAAACTGTTCATCTAATCTTTCAATGTATTATGCTCTATTTAAAGCGAAAATGCCAGTCCTGCAAAAACAGATTTCATCATTTGGTAAATCAACTCTGGATTTTATAGAACCTGACCTCCCATGCGTCTGCAAATTAGGCAATTATCACATGGGATACGGGAAAATGTTAGTCAGAAACAGTGAAACATGGAGAGATTTTATTGACACGGCAGTACTTCTGAATGAGCCAATAACAATTGAACCTTATATAAACTATAAAGTCGATATAAGATGTCTCTACATTGGAGGGCAGATGAAATGCATAGAAAGAAAGCCAAATCACTGGAAGGCAAATGTAAATCCTGCTGAAGTTATCAGCTACGATGCCCCAAAGCAACTATTGGAAATGACAGCAGATTTTGCATCAGCTATAGGTGCTGATGTCATTGGAACAGACTGGATACTGGATGAAAATGACAACTGGAAGGTATTAGAGTGTAACACTGGTCCGGGATTAGTTAATTTTGAGCAGGATTGCAGACTAATTAATGAAATATTGTTAAAACGCATAGATAAGAAACAATAAATGTACCCGACGGCTCTGGAAGAACTATTAAATCCTCATTGGAGCAGGGACTTTTTAAGAAGGCTGCCTACCGATGCGGGCAATGAATACGACATTAATTATTTATTGAATCAGGCAGATGCCCATAACTATTTTTATAATTGGTTCCTGAATTCGCATGGCTCATCTTATCCTGATATGCTTAGAAAGCAACACAGGTTGGCATGTCTTGGGGCTAATTTAAACAGACCTTATAAAATAAAAGGATATTTCAGATCACGCTCAGGTGGAAATAATAATTGGGACGAAAGAGACTCGTTTCCCGGAAAACTCAGATTAGACTTGAGACAGGAAAAGGTGAGTCATCCAGCCTGCGACATGTTAAGAGTCAATAGAGAAGAATTAAAGTTCATTTCCAGTGAAAATTACTTTGCCCCTTTGTATTGCAATGAGAAAAGAAGACTTGATTTCAATAAATCAAATGGACAGCGTGGCCCTTTCAATTGTCACTGTTTAGTTGAATCATCCGGGAATAATCCTCTGGATCATCACTTCAAGTTTTACAAAAATGGATATTTCAGATTAAACCATCCTGTTGATGATGAATATTTGATATACATGGAGAACGTGGCCGGCATAATGTGCAGACTGGTAACACTAGACCAATCAAAAAATCACTTCTTTGACCTTTTGGCTGAATACTACCATAATGCTATAAACTGGATGCCATTTGCGCATGTCAATAACTCATTGTTTATGGGCCAGATAAATGTACTGTTACGGCATTATAATTTTAAAACCGTTCCACATTCAAAACTGGACGTGTATGCTCTGTTGACATCTACCGGGAATTTTGTTCCATTATTTACTGATTACGTTTCAAGCTTTCAATAAACTATGAAACTGGAACAGGTCGACATAGAAACAACAAGTTACTGCAACAGAAAATGCCCATATTGCCCGAATTCTGTTTATACCAGGCCTGCAGAATTGATGGAGGATAGTATTTTTCATAGAATTATCGACTCTCTAAGTGAAATCAATTTTGATGGGATAATATCACCTCATTTGTTTGGAGAACCATTATCAGATAAACGGATTGTATCCTTTGTTTCCTATATTAAGATAAAACTGCCCCGATCATTTGTAAAACTCTACACCAATGGTGATTATTTAACCAAACAGATCTATTTGGATCTAAGAAATGCCGGGCTTGATTTTTTGGTGATTTCAAAACATTCCAAAGCAACACCGAAAATCGTTACTACAACAATGAAATACATTGAGCAGAATCGTGCAGACGATTTCAGGACAATCCTCGTGATAGATTACTATAAAGAGTATTATAATAAATCTCAAAGCAAGATATTTAACAACAGAGGTGGAAGTCTTGATATCTCAAATGTGATGACACATGACGAAGACAATTGTAATTTAGTGAACCAACTTACTTTCGATTACGTAGGGGATGCGATTTTATGTTGTAATGACTACTTTTCATCAGTAAAATTTGGCAATATTAATTTAAAATCTATATCTGAAATCTGGAACAATCCTGAATATGTTAAACTCAGAAATGATATCATGAGGAAAAGATATAATTTAGAGATATGCAAAAGATGCAAAGGCATTTTAGGCTCGTGAAACCAAAACGGGATTTACATATTCATACTATTTTCTCTCATGATGATGGGTTCGTAATGCATGTTCAAACTGATGGTAAAATTGGAGTAACACAGTGTGCGGAAATAACAAGTATCTGTGATCATTTTGGAGACATGCAGTATCATGATGCATATCTCAATGAGGTAATAAAGCATAACCATTATATTGGCCCCAGAGTTGACAGTACAAGAAAAATTGATGTATATGTTAATCGTTTTCGATCTGTTTAAAGCTCTGGAATTTTAAAATACTCAACTTATGAATCTGATTATTATTGACAAATGTTCAAATTCATGCCCGTATTGCTTTGCAAGTCATGAGATGGACAATATCGCTACGAATAAAATGTCTCGTGAGAGCCTGGACGTAGTATTACGTTATCTAAAAAAAGATAAAACATCACAAATAATAAATATAATCGGTGGTGAACCTTTTCTATATGATGATTTAAATTTTTTGATAAATAAATTGAATGAATCGCAAAAAGTAAAATCATATACAGTATTTACAGGAGGGGTCTTTAAACCAGAAAAATTACAGGAACTTAAACCGTTTCATAGAAAATTATCTTTACTGTTCAATGTTAACGAAAAACAGGATTATAAAAGCTTGAAGCAATATGAGTTGGTTCATCAAAATATCGTAGATGCAATCCAATTTGGAATACCGACTTCAATTGGATTTAATATTTTCAGAAAGGATTTTAATTATGAAGAAATAGTAAATTATTGCCAAGAATATGGGATTGCCACATTACGGCTGGCCATTGCAAAACCAACCTTTGGGATTAAGAACAGTAAATTGCTAGTCCCTGATGATCTGGGTCTTATCTCACAAAGGATGGTAGATTTCATTGAACAGGCATCAAAACTTAATGTTCGTATAGAAATGGATTGTATGCTACCTAAGTGCTTCTTTTCAAATGAACAATTAGGTCGAGTCTCTTTATTGCAGCCATCCATAATCAATTATATCGGCAAGTGTACTCTTGCCTTTGATATTTCTCCTGATTTAAGTATTTTCAGATGCTTTGCAGTTAGCACTGAAAATCGCTTAAAGCTGACAGATTTTGAAACTCTCAAAGAGGCATATGATTATCTGAAGCTTTTTTGGGATGAAAGATATTTAACCCCAAATATTTTCGGAAAATGCATGCAATGCGAGTTTGCAAAGAATCAATCGTGCTGGGGTGATTGTTTATCTTATCAGAGTTCATTTCCTTTTGATAACACTTATGATAACATTGTGGAAAGAATTTATTCCTCTTTGGAATCTGATGAACTGGATAATATCTCGGATTTATTTAATAAACTTTCAACACAAAATGCTTCTTATAATCTTTTACGCGCATATTACTATTTAAAAATTGGAGATTTGGATAATGCCAAATATTTTGCTCGTAAAACGATTAATTCAACTGCGAACAAAACTCTATCAAAGTCTGCTTGCAAGGTGTTAGAGAATATTCGATAATTATATTCTATCATTGACCTATAATGTTATTCCTTTTATAGATATGCTTAACCGAATGTTGCCTTAATTCACTCTTGAGATCAAACTTATCGGACTCATTTCGCTCCAGGACTACAATCTGGCAATTCTCCGGATTTCCGTAGGATTCAAACTTTTCGACACTCCAGTGATACCATCTCATCAGGAATAGTCTGAGAGTCATCCCGTGAGTAATAATAACCGCGTTTTCGGGAAAGTCCTCCTTTGCAAAATCGCGATGAAGGGTCCCAAAAAAATCACTTACCCTGTCATAAACATCAGCACATGATTCACCGTAAGCATCCGGTCTGCCACATATTTTGCTAACGGAAGGATCCGATTATCTTCCCCGGCAAAAAATCAATGTTAAGCAGTTCAAAGATGGCCGTTATCTTGGAGCGGCAGAAGGAGTCGGGATTAAGCGTCAAAAGTTTTTGTACCAACGAAGGCATAGCACCATCAACATTTTTTTACTGGCAGAAGAAGCTTCGTACGGAGGGCCCTGGCGGGCGCTTTATACCGCTGCTTGTCCGGGCACCTGGATCAGCGGTATACCCAGCCTCTGGACAGAAGCCTGCTCCCGGCATGGACAATAACCAGTTGGAGATTACCTATCCCAACGGGACCACCCTTCGGATAAGACAAACCCTGGATCTGGCCGGACTTCGTTCACTTGTATCCCTGTTAGACTGAGGCCCATGTTCCATCTTCACAGCTCACTGAGGTATTACTTGTATCCTCTGCCGGTAGATATGCGCAAAAGCTTTTACACCCTGAGTGGTGTGGTTAACTCACTGATGAACCAGGATGTCCGCAACGGAGGGGTCTTTATCTTCATGAACCGTCATCAGAATGTTATGAAGATCCTTCACATGGAATACGCCGGACTGGTTATCTATCATAAGAAACTTGAATCGGGACGGTTTAGGCTGCCGGTTTTTGATGAGACGACCGGATCCATAAATATTGATTGGGAGGATTTAATGTCTATGGTTGAAAACGTAAAACCAAGGTGTTCAAAAACCCGTCGGGTTGTTAATAACTATCAGTCATTCAGTTAATTAAAAGTGGCCAGGCTAGGTATCACGTAGCTTTGTCTGAGTTATCTTTGGCTCAGACTTCAAGCAAGACGAACTGTGTCAAATACACCTGATCAAAGCGCATTTATCGAGACCCTTCTCCAAGAGCGTGATGAGCTTTATCAGGAGCTGTCCAAGCTAAGACAAGTAGATGGAGGGACTCTGGAACGCTACGAAGCAATAATCAGGGAAAAGGATCTCAAGATCACGCGTTTGGGTGAGAAAATAAAGAACTTTGAAGATAAGATCAAACAGTTAACCGATCAGTTGGCCTGGCTAAGGCGTAAGTTCTGGAAGCCGTCGAGTGAAAAGTACATCCCATCTGATCCTGCCCAGCGCAAGCTTGACTTTGAAGGCCTTGACATACTGCCCGAAGAAGAGACTGTCATCAAGGCTTCAGCTACTGAAATCATCACCTATAAGCGCACCAGGGTAGAAAGAGAGAAGAAGCAGCCGGTTCGTATGCCTCTGCCGGAGCATCTGCGCCGTGAGATAGAGGTCATCGAGCCGGAGGGTATTGATGAGAACTGGGTTCGTATAGGCGAAGAGGTTACCGAGCAGCTGGAACATAAACCCGGAGAGCTTTATGTCCGAAGGATCATACGCCCGAAATATGCTATGAAGAAGGATCTTCAACTGGTGCAGGAATCAAGTGGTGAAGAGATCCGGGATAAAGTCGTTAAGATCGCACCACTTCCTCTTTTACCCCTGCCAAGGAGTAATGCCGGGGCCAGTCTGCTTGCTGAACTTATCATGGGCAAATACATGTATCATCTTCCTTTCCACCGGCAACTGGCAATGTTTAAGCTTGAGGGCATAAAGATACCTGCATCAACTGTCAACGACTGGTTCGTCGGTTGTGGGGATCTTCTCAGGGCGCTCTATTACAGGTTAAAGGAGATAGTGCTTGAGAGTGACTATATACAGGTCGATGAAAGCACCGTGCCGGTTATCAATAATGAAAAGCATCGGGCGGTAAAAGCCTACCTGTGGGTGGTCAGGGCAGTGATGAAGAACCTGGTATTCTTTCATTATGACAAGGGATCACGTGCCCAGAAAGTTGTCATAGAACTTCTCCACAATTACAAAGGTGCAGTACAGACAGACGGTTACGATGTTTATTCTATCTACGAGAATAAGAAGGGGGTATTGTTACTGAGTTGCTGGGCACATGCAAGACGAAAATTTACCGAAGCACTGAAAGAGGACAAAACCGGAGCTGAGTATGCCCTGGAACAAATCAGCCTGCTCTACGGAGTGGAGTCGATGGCTGATGACCAGGGGCTCGATTACCAGCAGAGGGCAGAACTACGTTCAAGACTTGCTTATCCCATCCTCCTTGGTTTTGAAAAATGGATCGTCAGCTACATGCCCAAGGCATTATCAGATGGCAGAATGAGCAAGGCATTACAATACACATATAAATTGTTCCACAGATTATCCAGATATCATCTTGACGGACGCTACCAGATGGATAGTAACCTTGTTGAGAACAGTATCCGTCCTCTGGCTCTGGGGAGAAAAAACTACATGTTTTGCGGTAATCATGATGCGGCAGAGAATGCAGCCATAATGTACTCACTGCTCGGCTGCTGTGCAGCCCTGGATGTAAACCCCCGGGAATGGCTGACAGATGTCCTGACCCGGATCCCATACTACAACAACAATTACAGCCTTGACCTGGCAGACCTACTGCCTCATAACTGGAAATCCGGCCAGGCGCTCCAATATGCTCCATTGGATATCCAATAATTATTGGAGATTGTTGGAAAAAGTTGAACACTCCATCTACTTTTTACAGAATATCAAAGAACTCTAAGAAAGTTGTATTGAAACCTAGCTGCGGCAATATAGCCAATGGTCAGGCAGCTGTCAACATGTGCCAGACCGAATGCTTAC
>CALBTS010000855.1 GCA_937968035.1 uncultured Methanomethylovorans sp. | reverse complement strand
GTGGTAAAAGTTCTTCCAAAACTAAAACCCATCGCCATAAAAGAACGCTTTTCATTACTATTCCTTGAAAAAGGTGAACTTGACGTTGTGGACGGAGCCTTTGTGATCATTGACAAGAATGGTGTGCGTTCTCAGGTCCCTGTCGGTGGGATAGCCTGCCTGATGCTTGAACCTGGTACGAGGGTTTCACATGCTGCAATAGTGATGGCTTCAAGAGTTGGGTGTTTATTGATATGGGTTGGTGAAGCAGGTGTCAGGCTTTATTCTGCAGGGCAGCCTGGAGGTGCACGCGCAGACAGACTATTGTATCAGGCAAAGCTTGCTCTTGATGATGAGCTTCGGAGAAAAGTAGTTCGTAAAATGTACGAGATGCGTTTTAATGAGATGCTGGCTGATCATTATAGTGTTGAACAGATGCGTGGAATGGAAGCTGTCCGGGTAAAGAAAATGTACCAAATGTTTGCTCAGCAGTACGGAATCGAGTGGAAAGGGCGCAGTTATGACCCTGAAGACTGGGATAGCGCTGATGTGCAGAACAAGTGTCTCAGTTCAGCAACTTCATGTATCTATGGAGTAGCAGAGGCAGCAATCCTTGCTGCCGGTTATTCCCCGGCTGTTGGCTTTATCCACACCGGTAAGCCACGTTCATTTGTATACGATGTGGCTGATATCTTTAAATTTGAAACAGTGGTTCCACTTGCTTTCAGGATAGCTTCTGAAAAGCATACTAATTATGAAAGAGCTGTTAGACTTGCCTGCAGGGATGCTTTTCGAGAAACGCGCTTGCTGAAGAAGATAATTCCAACTATTGAAGAAATCCTCGCAGCCGGTGGGATCGAAATACCCGATGCACCTGAGGAATCAGTACCTCCGGCAATACCAAATGAAAGGAGCATTGGTGATGTTGGTCATCGCACTTGAGAACGCACCTGACAGATTGAGAGGTCGTCTGGCAGTATGGCTTCTCGAAGTTCGTGCAGGTGTCTATGTGGGTGATTATTCAGTAAAAGTACGGGAAATGATCATCCAGAATATAGAGGAGGGGTTAGAAGAAGGTAATGCAGTTATATTATGGAATTCTCCAAATGAAGTAGGATTCGATTTTATCACACTTGGTGAAAATAGACGCATCCCAAAGGAAATGGATGGGATAAAATTAATATCCTTTTTACCAGATACTAATTAAGAGAGAATTCCATGTCCTTTTCCACATACTTATGGTATATTCTTTTTAGACAACATCTTTTTTTGAGTTATAAGATTGAATCTAGGAAAACCAGAATCTTTATTCCTTATTAATCTAATATAAGGTGCACAGAATTCCCCACACATGTGAGATCGGAAGAGCACACGTCTGAACTCCAGTCACCGA
>CALBTS010000854.1 GCA_937968035.1 uncultured Methanomethylovorans sp. | reverse complement strand
TATCTGAAAAGTATTAAATATAATTTCTCCATATAGAATTAATAGAAAAGGAAGGAGATTTACAATTGCACTATGGTCTTGGTATTGATACCGGTGGAACGTACACCGATGCTGTCCTTTTAAGAGGGTCAGACGGCATGATCGTAGATTCTAAAAAAGCGTTTACCACATATCCTGACCTGCAGATGGGCATAAGTGCGGTTCTGGATGCCCTTGACCAGGAACTTCTCAGCCAGGTCAACCTCGTGTCAGTTTCTACCACCCTTTCAACTAATTCATTACTTGAAGGTACGGGGACCCCAGTGGGACTTGTGCTCATAGGGCAGCATCCTGCAGATCAGGAATTCCCTACTCCGGATCTCATTGTGGTTCCTGGGGGCCATGGTCCAAGCGGTGAAGAAGAGGTGCCTTTGGATACCGAAGCCATCAGGGGGTTTGGTAGCAGGACAAAAGACAAAGTGTCAGCATACGCAATCTCTGCCTTCTTTGGTACGAGGAACCCCGATCATGAACTGCGGGCCAAATCCCTGATCCAGAAGGTTACTGGCAAACCTGTCGTATGTGGTCACGAACTTTCCCAGGAACTAGGTGCCTATGAAAGGGCGGTGACTGCTGTTCTTAATGCTCAGTTGATACCTATTACTCATCGCTTTGTTAGTGCTGTTATGGCAGACATCAGGAAACGAGGCATCAATGCAAGGATGCTGATGCTGAAATGTGATGGTTCCGTATATAATCTGGAGGACGCTCTGGAAAAACCCATCGAGACCATTTTTTCCGGTCCTGCCGCAAGTCTTCTCGGAGCATCGTATCTTGCAAAACTGGACACATGTGCAGCCATAGATGTGGGGGGAACCAGTACCGATGTATCTGCCATATACCATGGAGTACCGGAAATAAGCGCTTCAGGTTCTGTGGTCGGCGGATGGAAAACAAGAGTAAGGGCCATGAAGATGGAAACATCGGCCACTGGTGGAGACAGCCATGTCTGGATCACTGATGGAAAAGTGAAGATAGGTCCCAGACGTGTTATTCCTCTATGTGTTGCTGCAGTTGAGTATCCAGGACTGTTACAGAAACTTAGTCACATGAGACCTCTACCTCGTAAGTCACTGGATGAGAACTATCAGCCCACCAAGTTCTTTGTAAGGACCGGTTATGCCAGCAATGGGCTGAACAATGAAGAAGCTGAAATGCTCCAGCATATCGGAATCGATCCTATCAGCATACATGAACTCTACACTTATATGCATGCCATGCCTTCCGGAAAGATAATTGATTCACTTATAAAGAAAAGACTGGTGCAAGCCATCGGTTTCACGCCCACGGACGCTTTGCATGTGAGGGGAGAATACACTGCCTGGGATCTGGATGCTTCCCACGCGGGTGCCGAGCTTCTTTCCCGCTATAACGGCAGTAAAAAATATGAATTCTGCACCCATGTGAAAGAACATGTGGCAAGGAATATGGCCTATAGTCAGATGGCTTTTCTTTTGCCTGAAAGGTCCAGACCCCTTGTGGACGAACTGCTTAGTGGCTTGTATCCGGCAAAGTTCAGCCTGAAATTGCCTGTTGTATTATTGGGAGGACCCGTAAAAGCATATTCAGAGGAAATGTCTGCACTCTTAGATGCTGATATTATCGTCCCGGAACATGCAGATGTGGGGAATGCCGTGGGGGCTCTTGCCGGAAAGGGTGTCAAGAAAGTTGAAGTACTGATCATGCCAGTGTCCATAGAAAAACCTGCAGAGGATTTCCTTATCTTCTATCCGGGTGGAAGGGAACATGTTGTAGATTACAGAGAAGCTTTTGAGAGAGCAAGACAGATCGGACTGGACATGGTGCTTGATTATGAAAACAGATGTGGAGTGAGCAAGGAAGAGACACAGACCAATATTTCAGTGAAGAACATTTCTCCTGAGAACTGGCCTTATCCACCTCTGGAAACCAGGATCACCGTTGTGGGCATAGGCAACCCCATGATGATCATAAAGGAGTGAAATGGATAATTTCCACACTTCCATCTCTTTTTTCTCTTTCCTTTCCTCATATTAAGTTGTCTTAAATTTGATATATTAACTTTTTGAGTTAATTATTTATATTTTATCTCATATTAGAGTAATTGTCAATCGAGAACATACTTGAAAAGACGTACTATAAGCAGGCCGTGAGCAAAATGAAGATATGCGTTACTACAAAGGACAATGGTCCTGAAGCGGAAACAAATCCACATTTTGGAAGATGCGTATATTTTATGTTCGTAGATACGGACTCCATGCAGCACGAATTTGTGAAGAACCCCTACGCTGCTGAATCTCAGGGTGCTGGTGTGCGGGCTGCACAATATATTGCAGACCAAGGAGCAGACGTGCTGATCTGCGGGAACCCTGGCCCAAATGCCGTATCAGTAATGGAAACTGCAGGCATAGGGATAGTGAAATATCCTGAAATGAAAGCTATGGAAGCTGTAGAAAAATTCCTTGGAACAAATGATCTTTGAAGGGTGAAAATATGAAGATATGTGTACCATCTATGGGTAAAACTGGCCTGGAAGACCAGGTCGGGCAGCATTTTGGAAAGGTTTTGAACTATATCATGTACGATACAGAGAGCAGCGAGGTTTCAGTAATACCCAATACAAGTGAGCATAATGGCGGAGTAGGACTGCCTCCTGAACTGATGTCCCAAAATGGGGTCAGTGTTATGCTTTGCGGGGGTCTTGGTACGAAAGCTGTTGCAATGTTCGAGCAGTATGGAATAGAAGTATATGTGGGAGCACAGGGTACCATCTGGGATGCTCTGAAAGCATGGGAAACAGGAAGATTACAAAAGGCAACCATGGACAACGCATGCAGTTCTCATGAACACCACGACCACCATCATAGTCATGGCCATCACCACAGTCATGATCACGGTCATCACCACCACTAAAGTCCACATCCTCTGCGGGATGACAACAACGTAAAAAGTACCAGAGGCTTCATGAGAATAGCAGTAGCAAGTGGAAAAGGAGGTACTGGTAAGACCACAGTGTCCCTTAACCTTGCATTATCCCTTGGAAATGTCCAGCTCCTTGACTGTGATGTAGAAGAGCCGAACTGCAATCTGTTCCTGAACCACGAACTTGAAAAAGTGAGAGATGTGGAGATTCATGTCCCTTTCATTTCAAAAGATAAGTGTGACCTCTGTATGAACTGTGTGGATGTCTGCTGTTTCAACGCACTTGTTAAACTGCCCAAAAGTCTCATGTTATTTCCCAAATTATGTCATGGTTGTGGAGCCTGTTCCATTGTATGCCCACAGGGTGCCATTCATGAAGAAGGCAGATCAATCGGGACCATTGAAAGGTCTGCTTCAAAAAATTGCGGCACAGAACTGTACCAGGGCATATTGAATATCGGCGAGCCTATGGCCTCTCCTATAATCCATGCACTTAAAACACATATTGATGATACAAGGACCGTGATCATAGACTCTCCGCCAGGTACTGCATGCCCGGTCATTTCTGCCATAACCGGGGCAGATTACTGTGTGCTTGTCACTGAGCCCACTCCTTTTGGACTATATGACCTGTCACTTGCCGTCGAACTGGTAAAAGAACTACGTATCCCCTATGGAGTAGTGGTCAACAGATGTGACATGGGTGATGAAAGAGTGGACAGATATTGTTCTGAGAATAACATTCCGGTACTTATGAAGATACCAAATGAAATGAAAATAGCTGAACTGTACTCCCAGGGCATTCCTTTCGTGCTGCAAATGCCACACTGGAAAGAAAGTTTCCTTGATATGTTCAGGCAAATCCAAGAGCTGGCAGGCAGGTGTTGAAATGCCAAAACAGATCACTGTTATCAGTGGCAAAGGCGGTACCGGCAAGACCACCCTTACAGCGGCTTTTTCTTCCCTCGCGAACAAAGTCCTGATAGCAGATTGTGACGTGGATGCAGCGGATATTCATCTGATACTGGATCCAGGATCGACAAGCAAACTGGATTTCTATGGCATGGAGGTAGCTTTCATCAACGAGGACAAATGTTCTGCTTGTGGTACATGTGTGGAAAGATGCAGGTTCGGTGCTATCTCAAAAGAATTGGTGATCGATGCACATATCTGCGAAGGATGTGGTGTATGCTCGCTGATCTGTCCTGAAAATGCCATAACAATGAAGGAACATAAAGCTGGAGAAATATTCAGGTCTGTAACAAGATATGGTCCTTTAGTCCATGCGAGGTTAGGAATAGGAGAAGAGACCGGCGGAAAACTGGTCTCGATGGTTAGAAAGACCTCCAGTGAAATGGCTGCAGAGAATGACATTGATCTTATTATCATAGACGGACCTCCCGGAACCGGATGCTCTGTAATTGCGTCCATATCTGGGGTGGACCTTGTATTCATAGTTACGGAACCAAGTGTATCAGGGATACATGACCTTGAGAGAGTACTTGAGGTCACTGCTCATTTTGGAATAAAAGCAGTTGTTTGTATCAACAAATGCAACATCAATGAAGAAAAAACAGCAGATATAGAAGAATTCTGTAAAATTAAAGGCATTGATGTAGTAGGCAAGCTCCCTCTGAGTGACATCCCCATTAAAGCAATGCTTGAAAGTCAAACAGTTATAGAATATGAAGATGGTATTTTTTCCGGAGCAGTTAGGGACATGTGGAGCAAGATAATGGCATGTGGTACATTAATGAAAAATGAAACAAATTTTTGATCCCAGATATATTTGATAGGCCTTTAATTAAGTGTAAGGGCCACATTTGCGGACTAATTGGCTGCCTGCATTTGAATGGTTTTTGTTGTGATGTTTGTTGGCAATATAATTAAAATTCATTATAATTGTCAAAGCTCTTTTATGGGAGAAGCGACATAAGGTTAAATGTAGGTTGGGATAGATATGTCCAGCATCCTTAACAGAACGGCTGGTGGATCTCACCCACTGGCAAATGCAACTCTGGATTATGTAGAGATTCTTATTGCGCTTCTTATTTTGATACTTCTGGTTTCTTCAGTCGACAGCATGATCGATTTCGTTGATCTTATAAAAACGATCCTCTGTCAAAACAGATTCTCTTACGGCCCATAAAGGCCTGCAATGAAAACAAAATGAAGAGAAGGATATTTTTTCCTTATCTCTTCTTTTCTATGAACAGAAGTGCAACGAATGCAAGGACAGATGCAACCAATGCAAATCCAGGCGTTGAAGGCACTGATACAGCACTCTTAGGTTCTTCTCCGAAATGAAGGGCTTCAACAGCATCTATATCTGATCCGGGCTCTCTTCCTGATGTGCTTGTTTCCCTATCTTCTATCTTCACGTATCTGGCCCAGTTGAGGTCAGAGTCAGCAAGGTCGAATTCGTCTGTTCCTGTCCCTTCTCCCAGGGACTCCCAAGTCTGCAGGTCCTGACTGACAAAAACCTCATATGTTTCGGGAGTATCCTTGCCGTAGAATATCTGGTCCTTTTCGTATATTCTCAGATCATCCCCTTCCTCATCAAGGATCAACTCATTTGCACCCATATCAACTATTACGTATCCCCCGCCCAATGACATAGGCTCTATTTTATTCATATCTACGACGCCTATAATATAACTATCAAGGTTGTTGATATTGGCCGTTCCTCCTAAATTCTTTTCCACAACATTGTTAGCATAGGCACGGCTGTCAATTCCCGGGGTTCTCTCATCTGCTGCAAGTACGGTAAGGGAGAGAGAGAACATTAGGATCAACGATATGATCATGTAAGTTATTTTTCTTTTTAGCATGCGACCACCCATAGTGAATTGTCATTATTGATACTTACTTATCTGTAAATAAAACTATCTCTATTTTTAGGGCACAATGCATGGTTAAACCACTTTATACTCTAAATTATATGATGAAAGAAATTATTATACATCATAGTATTTATCTCTCAATGTTGTATCTGGTCGTCTGGCAAAAGATGCCCACGGCAAAGTACAAAGTGGGCATTCCGGACCAAATCCGGCCGCTGCATAACCCCTCATTCCACCAGCTACATTAAATATCTTATCAAAACCCTTTTGCTTCAGAAGACTGGCACCCATGCTGGACCGCTGTCCACTTCCGCATATCAGGACAGTTTCGTCTGCAGGGTCAAGTTCCTTATATCTCTCTCTCAGCTCAGCTACAGGAATATTGATAGCATTCTGAATATGGAAATTTTCGTATTCACTTGATGCCCTGACATCCACAAGGATCGTAGTACCTCCTTGTATAACTCGCTTGTTCAATTCATGAGAAGATAACTGCTGTACATGTGCTGTGGGATAGCCGGCAGTGACCCATGCGTACATACCACCGGCTAAATACCCATAAACTCTGTCAAGTCCCACCCTGTGCAACTGCCTGGAAGCCTCAACAGCCTGTCCATATCCTTCGCAGACCAGGAGTATGTCTTTATCCGGAGGAAGCAACCAGCCTGCAAAGGTTGGGAAATTACCGTCAATATCAATGCTGTACGCTCCTGGAACATGTTGTCCTCCAAATGCTTCAAAATTGCGTACATCCAGCACCAGAACATTGTTATCGGCTGTCAGAGAGGAAAACACGAGGGGCTCAAGCTCTTCCAGAGAGGGTAGATCGCTAACCTTTACAGGGCCCTGTCTATTGATATCCGTGCACCTGTGGAAATGATCAGGTGCATCGGGCATACCATGTGTAAGAGAGTCTATGAATCCCCTGCGATCACTTATTTTCAGTGCATAGTTGAATTTCTTTTCGTATCCTATAGTGCTTGTTCTCTTTGCAGCCATTGCCCTGCCACACAGAGAACCTGCTCCATGAGCAGGATATACTTCACAGGTGTCGGGTAATTTCATTATTTTCTCATGGAGGCTGTCATATAGCCTGGATGCAAGCTCCTCCGCTCTTCCAGGAAATAGGTCGGGGCGACCCACATCTCCCACAAAGAGGGTATCTCCGCAGAACAATGCTACCGGGTCTTCTCCCCGTGACCGGTCAGTCACCACATAGGAAATGTGTTCAGGAGTGTGTCCTGGAGTTTCGAGCACCTTTATGGTCATATCTTCTATCTCAAAAGAATCCCCTTCTGAAAGAGGCACATAATCAAAATC
>CALBTS010000853.1 GCA_937968035.1 uncultured Methanomethylovorans sp. | reverse complement strand
AGGACTGCGGGTTTTGGTCCCGCCTATTGGGGTTCGAATCCCTATCCCCCAGCCAGTGATTTGGCAATCAGCCCGAAGGGTTGGTTGACAAATTACTTGTTGAGAGCGAAAGGATTCGAATGCCGGAGCGAACGAAGGTGAGCGAGGCGGGGTCGAGCAAAAATTCAGCAGAATTTTATGCGTGACCGAATCCCTATCCCCCAGCCAAAAGGGGACCCTAGGTGACCCGTTTCTCTCGATTAACCTTTAAGGACTTGTTAAATTCCTAGTTGAAATTGAATAGATTCGAACTGAAATGAGCTTGTTTTGACTTGATATAATGCAACTACCATGGAGGAACTAATCTATAACAATTTAAATAACGAAATCCAGAAGGATATAGTAAATAAGTTACAGGTTGTTTACATTCTTGTACAAACACGAAAATTGCTCGAACTAAAAGAGCAAAAAAGAAACTATGAAGTATTGAACCTTTTCTGTAACTGGTCACTTCATGCAAGGTTGGGTTGGGAACCCACTAGAAAATTCTTCGAAGAAAAAATTGAACCATGTATCGATAAAGATTGGGAGTACGAAACTATAAAAGCTAAATTAAAAAAGGAGAATAATTTCTTCGATCTTTCTGAGCTAAAAAACGAACTATCAAAATTACTTTCAGATTACGGTTGTATAACCATTTCTAGTAAGAAATGGAGATCCTTTATAAGAATTCTCCTAGAAGTCCTTGAAGAGTGCCCGGTTGAGTATGAAAGTGACAAGATAAAGGGACTATCTATCGTAGATGTAGAAACAACACCAACATTTCGAATACATCTTAAGTTTAATTTAACCAACGGTAAGAACATTATTAAAGTAAAACTTAAAAATTTAACTTAGAAGCGATGAATAAATACTTTTATTATGTAAAAATAATGGTTGTCCTAGGGCTTTAGTAATTTCCTGTTTGTCTTTTGTATTTCCTCCGTTTAAAGCGTGTTTTGCGTACTCTGTAAAGGTTAGTGCTGTTGGTAGTAACTTCTGACTTTCAAATATTGTGTTTCTTATTGCTGAGTAATTTTGCATCCCTATCTTTAATTCTTTAGTTAAGACAATTGAGCTTTTATTTTTCTTCTCTACAAATTCGATATATGAGATAAGTTGATCAATTAATTCCTTTTCTTCTATATAAGGCTCCGGGCAATTGAAATCCAATTGTTTTGTGCAATGGTAGTATCTGTAAGTTCTCTTTTTACCATTTTTTAGTAGCTTGTGTTTATCTTCTCCTATAACGGTAGATCCGCAGTAAGCACATTTAAAAACACCCTTGAAATCAAAGCCTTTGTTACCGTATTTAGCTTTAGGTGGAACCATCAGCTTTTCCTGAACTCTATCGAAAACCATTTTAGAGATAACGGGTTCGTGAGCACCTTCATACCATATCCCGCTGTCTACAGGGTATTCAAATCTACCGTAGTAAAAACTATTTTTTAGCATTCTATAAATCATGCTTAGAGTTAATTTCTTTCCTTTTTGTGTTCTTAACTTCATATCATCATCCAACCATCTTTTAATATCTCTTCCGCTGTAGCCCGCATTAGCTACTAATGTAAACATCTCTTTTACTACCGGTGCTGCTTCTTGATCTATCATTACCTTTTTGACTCCAGCATGTGAGTAATTTAGATAACCTATTGGTGCTGGGGCGGGTCTCCAACCCATTTCGCATTTTGCTCTGATCCCTCTCTTTACATTTAAACCTCTGTTATCATTTTCGAGTTTGGCTTGGGAGCAAAGAATCATCAATAAAAACTTTTCGTTTGGATTATTAGAAAAGGATTGAGAGCTTGTTTTTATATGTGCAAGCTTGCCTCTATCCATTAAATCTACTAGAGATCCTAGATCCCCGGCATTCCTGCTTAGTCTATCTGGTGCCCACGTTAGTATGCCATTGTATTTACCCTGGTTGAGTTCGTAAAGCATCTCTAAAAACAAAGGTCTAGTTCCTGAGTTTTTAGCTGAATGACTTTCTTTTTTAACCTCAGTAACCTCGATATTGTTTTTCTTGGCAAGATCAGTCATCTCTTTGATCTGACTATCTATACTCATAGCTTGTCTCTCATCAGATTCAGAGCTTTTTCTAGCATATAGACAGTATTTTATTGTGATTGTAGTGTTTGTCATCTACACAATGGATGACGCAAAGTTAGGAAATTGTCCAGGCCAGCTTTTTAAAGAACTTGCCAAGTCTACTGTAATTAACACTAAATGCGGGATATAATTAAGAAAACGTTGCTATGAACCTAGAAGAATACATACAAAAAAATAAACTTAAAAGCTTAAACGAGTACTTCGTACGGCATATTTTTTATCCTGAATATGGTGAGGCAGGTCTTGATATGCTTGTTTCCGAAGACCCTATAATAAGTGATGATGGATCGACTACATATTACATAGACTTTACTATCCATACAAAATTAAAAAAATATGCAATTGAATGTGATGGGTTGTATTATCATGCAGAGGGGGCCGTAACAACTGAATATTTTAACAGGTTGCAAGAAAAGCAAAATACAATACTTGCACGAGGTTACCATCTTATAAGATTTACAAACGACTCCGTTAGGAACGATCCCCAAAGTGTTACTTGGGAATTAAGACGATGTTTTATAGCAGATGAAGATCTTTATAAATTGTTCTTAAAGAGAAATGAGGATGTAACTCCACACGAAGTACAACAAGAAGCACTTGATGCTCTTGATAATACGAGGACTGAAGGTAATGAAAAAGGTATCGTAATAATGGCAACCGGATTAGGAAAGACTTACTTATCTGCATTTGACGTAAAAAATTTTCATGCCAAAAAGGCACTTTTTATAGTCCACATAAACGATGTTCTAAAAAGTGCACTAAATTCTTTCCAAAATGTTTTACCAGATAAAGCAAACGATATGGCTCTTTATAACGGCGAAAATCGAGAAATAACCGGAAAAGATATCATTTTTGCCTCTATACAAACTCTATCCAGGGACAATAATTTAACAAAGTTTTCCCCTGATGAGTTTGAATATATTATTTTGGACGAAACACATCATATAGCTGCGCCTACTTACAAGAAAGTATTTGAATACTTTAATCCAAGATTTTTCTTGGGTTTAACAGCAACTCCATTTCGAACTGATGATGCAGATGTTCCAAGCTATTATAAAAATAATATCGTCTATGAGATTGACCAAGGTGAGGCTATTAAACGAGGTTTATTAGTACCGTATAAGTATTTTGGGTTCAAAGATGATGTGGACTACACAAATATTTACTATAACGGTTTTAGATACGATGTGGATGATCTAAACAAATCACTTATGATTGAACGTAGGGATACAGCAGTAATCAACAGATTTAAGGAAATGGTTGGAGATAGAAAAACTATTGGTTTTTGCGTATCTATCGAACACGCTGATTGGTGTGCAGAAAAATTCAAAGAAAAGGGAATCAAAGCTGAGGCTATCCACTCTAAATTGGATAATCCAATAGTAGAGATAGATGAGGATAAGGAAAAAACAATGATTGATAGGTTTAGAGAAGATGAATTTCAAGTAGCTTTTGTTGTAAACATGTTTAATGAAGGTATAGATATACCAGATGTAGAATGTTTACTGTTTTTAAGACCGACTGAATCTAAAACCGTATTCATTCAACAAATGGGTAGGGGGCTAAGAATTTCTCCTGAAAAAGAGAATGTATTAATACTCGATTTCATAGGAAACTATAGAACCGCTGGTAATATCTTAACTGGTCTGAATATAAAAGACCCCTCTGGATTAGAGAGACGTGTTATCAAAGAAGGTAAAGAACAGAAAATAGTTTACTTTTATGACAATAATGGGTGTCAGGTTCAATTCGATGAGGAAGTAGTTGATGTATTCAAGAAACTTAGAGCTGATTCGACCACCACCATAAGAGCAGATCTTATTGAGAATCAATGGCTTGAATATGCGGAATATTTAGATAAATGGACTGAGAACAATTTGTACTGGAAAACGACAAAGCAGAATAGGTGGTTTGAAACCCAAATGGAAGGTCTTAACATATTATCTGAAAATAGAGATATAGATAGCGATACGTTTATACAAAAAATTCAAAATATAGTCGAATCCAAATACCCTGGTAAAAACATGTCAGCAAAAGCTTTTAGATCTCTCTTCATTAGCAAAATAACTGGCTTCTTGGATAGTAGTCCTACGGATAATTTTTATGAGGTTTTAGCTAGATCTAAAGGTAATTTTCAAGATTTAGACTCGTACAAACATATTATCTCACGCCAAATAGAAAAGCTCTTCTATTGGAATCAAATTTATGGTTCTGTTAATAGATATAGTACTGAGCAAGTGAACTATTGGGATTTTGAAATTTTTCCAATATTTTTCATATACGAAATATTAATGAAAATGGGAGAAGAATATGGTTTCGAAAACCCAAGAATCACTTTTAATGAATTCAACTATTTTGTTTCCGTTACAAAATCACAAGAGGATGCAAATAGAGTGGTAGAACAAATTATTGAGTATAGAAATCATGAGGAAAAGTATGAGCTGGCTAAGGTATTGGACAAGGCATGCCATGTAGATCAAAGGTTTATTTATCTTATAATCTATAATGATTACCTTTCACTCACTAGAGATAAAGACATCATAATTAAACAAGGAAAGAAACAAGAACTGCATGATCGTGTAAAAAGATTTTTGGAACTTCAATCATCAGATAAATTAATCACACCTGTTAAGAGTTTTGATAAGTATAAAGAAATGCTTTTATCAACAGAGGATATTTTTGATTTTCACAAATTCTAAACGAACTCTATCTTAGCTAGAATATGATTACAGTTTTTGTTTTCAAGTTATGCTAATTTAGTAAAGTAAGTTAACATAAAGAACAATGTATGTGGGCTAAATTAGAAAAAATATACAAAAAATATATTAAAAGTTACGATAAAAATGTTGTTAATCTTATTAACTCCATTATATGCTTGAAAATACTTGATGAAACATCATCGCTTGAAACTTACGACATTTTTAAAAAGCGCGTTGAACAAAGGAAGATAGATCGGAAGAGCACACGTCTGAACTCCAGTCACCGAATACGA
>CALBTS010000852.1 GCA_937968035.1 uncultured Methanomethylovorans sp. | reverse complement strand
TCGTATTCGGTGACTGGAGTTCAGACGTGTGCTCTTCCGATCTCCATAACGCATATACAATTTCAATGCATCCGGATTGCATTCCAACGAATGAAATTGGAGAAATTCAATGAAAGACAACGCTTTAACTTCAATTTCAATATAACGACCACTTAAATAGGTTCCCAATTCGCCCGAAAGCATAAATGCGTTGCTGCCGGTACAATAAATATCATAGCCAGGATTACCGCTCAAACTGCGTAGGGCATTTTCAAAATGCTCAATATCCTGGATCTCATCAATAAATACAAAATTCTTTATCCCCTCAACCGTATTGGCCAAAACATATTCGTTCAAGTGCGCGGCATTTTTTATCGCGCTGAATTTCAAATTTTCTTTATCTACAAAAATTACGTTTGCATCCGTTATATGCTGCTTTATATACAGAATAGTCTGTTTAAGGATATAACTTTTACCGGTACGTCGCTGGCCTGTCAACACCTTTATCAACTGTTTACCTAAAAACGGCAATATTTTATCTAAGTATTTTTGTCGAATAATGATTTCTGTTTGTGCTTTCATTTTTGACATATGCTATATATTTCCCAAATATAGAATATATTTTTAACATAAGCTAAACTTACAGAGGTATTGATTGGCGACAACTGTTTGAGGCAGCTGTTTGAGGCAGCTGTTTTGAGGCAGCTGTTTGAGGCAGCTGTTTGAGGCAGCTGGTGTTACCAGGAAGCAAAAATACAGTGAAAATGGGAATAGGGGTACAGCAAAATCGGGAACAAGAATACAGTAAAAATGGGAACAAGAATACAGTGATAAGTATAAATATTATTAACCAAGGGTTACATTGCATCATAAATAAAAAACAGGATTGCGATGGACTCAAAAACAAAATCACTTATCATTATGTATCACGAGATTCACAGGCTTCGTAACACTGAGGGTTTTTCCATTCAAAGGATAGCGGACTATCTTTCACTGAACTTTCGTACAGTAAAAAAATATCTTGATCTGTCAGAAACAGAGTTTGATATTTATATGGAGAAAGAAAGGGTTAGACCCTGTCTTTTAGAGCCATATAGGGACTATGTCAAGGATTATTTATCTAAGTATGAAGACACTCCATCTGCTGTCATGCACGATAAACTTAAAGAGCAATTCCCTTCTTTTCCCAAGGTTGATCCTAAAACAGTGTACAACTTTGTAATGATGATCCGCAATGAAAACGGCATCCCAAAAGTAAGTTGTTCAGAGAGACAGTATTCCGCTGTTCCAGATCTTCCTCCCGGGGAACAGGCTCAGGTTGATTTTGGAGAGAAGAAGCTCCGCACAAGCACTGGCATCTGGGTAAAGGTTTATTTTTTTATAATGCTTCTTTGTTACAGCCGTCAAAAGTTTGTTGTTTTTCGTAACACTCCATTCACTTCACAGAGTGCAGCTGAGGCACATGAGAAGGCTTTTGAGTTTTTTCAAGGTATTCCCAAGGAAATAATTTATGATCAGGACTCTGTATTCCTCCATCGTGAAAATAAAGGAGATTATATAATGACCGATATTTTTGATCGTTATCAGGCCAGTCGCCCATTTAAAGTAGTCTTTTGCAGACCCGGAGATCCTGAAAGCAAAGGTAAGGTAGAAAATACCGTAAAATATGTAAAACAGAACTTTCTTTTCCAGAGGACATACATAAACAATGAGATATTAAACGATCAGGCCCTTTCCTGGCTGGCCCGTACCGGTAATGCGATGGTTCACAATACTACTCGTAAGGTTCCTCAAGAGCAATGGGCTCTGGAGAGGCCTTTTCTACAAAGCTGGGTCCCATTGTTCAGCGTAGCAAAAGAGTGTGGACATAAAGTGCTCAAGACAAATATTGTAAAGTATCGTGGTAACATTTACTCAGTTCCCTTTGGAACCTACAAAAACGATGACAGTAAGGTCTTTTTGACCGAAAGCGATAACACTCTTATCATCAAGGATGAAAATGGAGTTACAATCACATCTCACCCCATTCCTGCCGGAGTAGGAAACAATGTCGTAAATAACAATCACCGCAGGAATACTTCAATCAAGCTCGATGCTATGCGTACAAATCTCAGGGAGTTCTTTCTTTATAATCCTGATATTGATGTTTTTATTGAGAACATCAACAGGCTATACCCTCGGTATGTTCGTGATCAATTTTCAACTGTTCTTACATGTGCAGAAAAGTGTGGCAGGCAGGAAGCAGAAGTTGCACTTGAGTTCTGTGTTAGGAATAGTCTTTTTAGTGCCAATGACTTCAAATCTATTATAGAAAGTCTGGGAACAAACAAAAAGCGAAAAACGTCCTGTTCCAACATAAAACCATTAGGAGATGCCAAGGCGCAGCTTATAGTGAACATAGAGCCTGAAAAGTCAAACATCAATGACTATGAGTTACTTTTTAACAAGAATACCATCAATGAGCCAATATATACCACAAATTAAGCGACATGCCACCAGGTTGCGCCTTTCCAGCATTGGTGCAAACATAACTTCGCTTCTTCAGGATGCAGAGCAAAGCAGTCCAAGCTATGATGAATTGATTTTCAATTTATTTTCCTTCGAAGTAAAAGAGCGCGAAGCTAAGCAGCTACTTATGCAAATGAAGTTGGCCAAACTTCCACTGGTACATGATCTTGATAAATACGACTACTCTTTTGTATCCGGTCTTGCACCAACCCAGCTTAAGCAATTACGCGAACTCAACTGGCTTGATCAATGCTACAACTTAATGTTGAGCGGACCATCCGGTACAGGTAAAACTTATATATCCGCAGGACTTGGTTACGACGCCATAAAAAAAGGCTACAAGGCATACTTCCGTAACATGAATGACATCCTTGCCACTTTACGTCTGCGAGAGCTAACACCAAGCGCAGCTAAAGAGTTCAAACGACTTAGTGAGGCCCAGTTGGTTATTATTGACGACGTAATGAATTTACCATTAAACAGAGATGACGGAAACCGTTTCTTTGTATTTATAAACCAGATTTATGAAACTACTTCATTTATCATAACAACAAACAAATCCCCGGCTGAGTGGGCCAAATCATTAGACGACGAAACACTTGCCACAGCACTTCTTGACAGATTACTCTATAAATGCCAACTAATCCAGCTCACAGGGCCAAGTTATAGAATGCAAAACAGGCAAACCATATTTTAAAATGAACTTTTATATTAAAAATATACCTAATTTAGCACAACAGTCACTGCACTATTGTTCCCGAAATTACTGCATAGACTGTTCCCGTTTCCACTGTAGTTCTTTTTCCCGAAATCACTGCACTTCTTGTTCCTGTTTACAACTATTGGAAATACTTGAAATCTAAGCTCAAAAAGGGCTGTTTTTGAGGATGAATTGCCAAAATCTGCCGGTTTGTCCTCA
>CALBTS010000851.1 GCA_937968035.1 uncultured Methanomethylovorans sp. | reverse complement strand
GACCACCGAGATCTACACTCTTTCCCTACACGACGCTCTTCCGATCTATTTATGGGCACATATTCTTCTGACACATGGGAAACTGGAACCAAGGCTGCGGCTTTTGGTGGAACAACTTGTTTAGTTGACTTTATAATCCAATCAAAAGGAGGAACTCTAAAAGCTGCTCTTGACGAGTGGAATAGGAGAGCAACGGGAAATGCATACATAGATTATGGTTTCCATATGGGGATGACAGATGTAAATGACGATACTTTGAAAGAAATGGAAACTATGATTTTAGAAGAAGGAATCCCAAGTTTCAAATTATTCTTTGCCTACAAAGGGTCTTTAATGGCGGAAGATGATGCATTTTACAAGGCTCTCGAAAAAGCAGGCGAATTTGGCGGCCTTATAATGCTTCACGCAGAAAACGGCCATATTATAGATCTCTACACAAAGAGGTTGTTGGCTGAGAAAAAAACTGAGCCAATGTATCATGCTGTTTCTAGACCATCAATTCTAGAAGGCGAAGCATGTCAAAGGGCAATTACCCTTGCAGAACTTGCGGAAGCTCCACTTTACATAGTACACAATTCATGCCTTGAGGCAGTCGAAGCAATTCATGAAGGCAGAGAAAGAGGACTTCCAATTTATGGGGAGACATGCCCACAATACCTAACTCTTGATGAAGAAAGGTATACTGAACCTGACTTTAATGGTGCAAAGTATGTAATGTCACCTCCTTTAAGAACAGAGTTTGACCAGGATGCACTTTGGTTTGCAATTGAAAGGGGGGACCTTCAGGTAATATCTACTGACCACTGTCCGTTCTTCTTCAAAGGTCAGAAAGAGGTTGGGAAGGATAACTTCGCTAAAATACCAAACGGTGCACCAGGGCTTGAAACAAGGATACCTGTTATTCATACGGCCGGAGTTCTTGAGGACTGGATAACACTAAACAAGTTTGTTGAGCTTAACTCGACAAACCCTGCAAAGCTTTTCGGATTGTTCCCGCAAAAGGGTACGATAGCAGTTGGGTCTGATGCAGACATAGTTGTTTTTGACCCTGAAAAAGAGGTCACAATTTCTGCAAAGAAACTTCACCAGAATACCGACTATACACCGTGGGAGGGCATGGTTGTAAAGGGATACCCAGTCACCGTAATCTCAAGAGGAAAAGCCGTTGTTGAAGATGGCAAACTGACCGGAGAAAAGGGATGGGGCAAGTTCGTAAAGAGAGAAAGGTTCTATCCTCTATAAAATAATTATTTTTTATTTTATTTTTAATATCCCGATTTTTCATTGGATATTTTACCAATTAATTAATTGTAATTAAAATATTTTCTTTATATTCCAAGTGATAATCGAAAGTTATATAAATATCTAAGCAGATAAAGTAACTGTGCCTATAAAAATATAGGAGGCTTTTTATGGAAGATTTTGCGCAGATGGAAAAAGAATATGTCATGAGATCTTGGTCATGCCAAGCAGATATCAAAGTCAACATGATAGAGAAGGCTGAGGGTATATACTTCTGGGATCAATCTGGAAAAAAATACACGGACTTCTCTTCCCAGCTTTTGAGTACAAGTTGCGGTCACAATGTGAAAGAAATAAACGATGGGATTATTCAGCAGCTCAATAAATATGCTTACATCGGCCCAGGGCTTGGAAGTGATGCAAGGGCAAAATTAGGAAAAATGGTAGCCGAAGTTGCAGGCTCAAACTTTAGGAAGACATTCTTTTCTTCAAGCGGCACTGAGGCAAATGAAGCTGCAGTAAAAGCTGCTAAGTGGTACACTGGAAAGTATAAGATTATCTCCCGTTACCAGTCATATCACGGAGCAACCGGTATAGCGATGATGTTGACAGGGGACCCAAGGAGGTATCCAAATGAGCCAGGTTATCCCGGAATATTACACGGGCCTGACTGTTACTGTTATAGATGTCCATTTAAATTGAAATACCCAAGCTGTGACATTATGTGTGCTAGATACATTGGTGACATGATCAGATTTGAGGCAAAGGAAACAGTTGCAGCTGTAATTGCTGAGCCCATAGTCGGTTCAAACGGTATCATTCCACCAGTAAAAGAATACTTCCCAATGCTAAGAGAGATATGTGATCAATACAACGTAGTATTAATTGCTGATGAAGTCATGACTGGATTTGGCAGAACTGGAAAATGGCTTGCGTATGAGCATTACAAGTTCCAGCCTGATATCATCACAACAGCCAAAAACTTATCGGCAACATATGTTCCTTTGGGTGGAACAACATATTCGAAGAAGATTTCTGACTACTTTGAAGACCACTGGTTTGTCGAGGGCCACACATATGCAGGTCATCCACTTGCATGTGCCGCAGGAGTTGCAACAATAAACTACATGAAGAAAAACAAGCTAGTTGAAAACGCTGCAAAGATGGAAAAGGTAATGGAAAAGAGATTAAACGAAATAAAGCAAGACCACAAGTCCGTAGGTGATGTTAGAGGTAAGGGGCTGTTCTGGGGAATTGAATTAATCAAGAACACAAAGACAAAGGAGCAGGCAGGAACAA
>CALBTS010000850.1 GCA_937968035.1 uncultured Methanomethylovorans sp. | reverse complement strand
TCCAAATCACGGGTAAAAAAATGACTTTAAAATTCTCATTTTTAGACGCCCCAGAACAGATGCTTCCAAAGCCAAAGTCGAAAAAGCCTGTAACAACGAAAAGCAAAAAAGAAAAGCAAGGTCGAGGAAGACCCAAAGGTTCAAAAAACAAGAACAACCGCAATGTTGTACTCAATGCAGAGATGACGCAGGTACAGACCATGCTGCAAAAACTTTTAAAGCTGATTGGGGAGACACTCCAACCTGTTTACTTTGTATATGACGGTGCATTTGGCAATAATGCGGCTGTTCAAATGACACGACAAGTCGGTTTGGATCTAATCTCTAAATTACGCAACAACTCCGCCCTGTATTTCAAGTGGGATGGAGTCTATTCCGGCAAGGGGCGGCTCCCAGTTTATGGTGACAAAGTTGATTATAAAAATCTTCCTGCGGCGCATCTAAAATCAGAAGAGACAAAAAAACAGATCCTCACCCGCATCTACCAAATGAACGTGATACACAAAAAATTTACTGACGCTCTGAACGTAGTAATCATCGAGAAAAAAAACGTAAAAACGGGTAAGATAGCCACCGTAATTCTGTTTAGCACCGATCTTGAACTTGACTGGAAAAATATCATTGACTATTACCGTTTGAGATTCCAGATTGAATTTAACTTTCGTGATGCAAAACAACACTGGGGTCTTGAGGATTTCATGGTCATAAAAGAACACTCAGTCATCAACTCCGCCAGTTTATCCATGTGGATGGTCAATGTTTCCCAGGCAATGCTGGTGATATCCGGTGAAAAAAGTATTCTCGACCTGAAAGCCCGTCATCACGGGCTTCGTTATGCACAGGAAATATTTAAAATACTTCCTGAAAACACAAAACCGATTAATATTGTGCAGCTATTTGAAAAGATTCCTGTCTTAGGACGGATTCATGGGGAGAAAAAGGCTGCTTAGTGGCGAAGGTATTGAAAACCTGAGACGTTTTTTAACGTTGGTGGCGTTTCGCACTATAGCTGTTCATCTTGATTTTGAAAATAGTTTTCACCTCAAACACCTCAGTTTGATCTGCCCAATTTAATATCTCAGGTCCTCAATAACAAAAGGGGCCAACAGCACTTCGATAAAGGCTTTGGAAATATATGAATTGCATCTAAAAGAGATCGAGAGTAAGGAAAAGAGCTTAAAAATCGGAGAAAACACGTTTTCCTGGTGATTCAATCATTGGGAATAGCTTGTGGAGAAAAAAGCAAAAAAGAAGAATAAAAGGAGACTTAAGAAAAAGATGTCAATCCATGATACCACCAACAGGCAATCCCTGGCACGCAAAATAGAGGGGTCAGAGGATTCAATGCCTCGATGTGAGAATGACGGGAGGAGGCTCCTAACTACGATGACCAAAGAAATCTATATGCTGGCCAGATTGCATTATGATTTGTTGAATCCAGAAAAAATACATCGGGTGTTTTTAAAGCTTCGTTGTATGAAACATGATCCGGTTCGAGATAGATGGGTATGGCTGTACGAGGGGGAAGCCAAAAGATTGAAGTTCAAGGGCACATATAAGGATATTCCTATTGAAAGAAGACCGATCGTTCTTGGGGCTTTTTTCTTCAGAAACAAGGGGGAAATGATTCTGGATCTCAATTCCTTTGACCGGGCCATCAAAGCAGTCGTATTTTTCGACAAATATTTACCAAGAAAGGCCGCTAAGGTTAAAGATATTAGTGTGTTGAACAAGCTTCATGATGGTTCGAAAGGATTTATCCCTAAACACCAGGACTATTTTGACAAGGGGTTGGAGGAGGTGATTGACCCCAATGGTCTGATCAATGACCTGAAGAGGGCTACGTCCACTATCGAAAACCCCATGGAAAAAATCAATGCCGCATATCCCCGAATGATGGAAGAGTTTCAAAAATCCATTCCGGAAGTTGAACGTATGCCCATTCATTTCTATGAAGATGGGATATCCAGTCTAAAGGGGCGTCTCTCCTTGCGGGAAATAATTGCCATGCAGCATTGGCAAGGAAATAGCGATTATTCGTTCAATAATGTCTTCGAACAGATCTTGCCACTGTTGTTGCCATCACCGAAACCCGAAAAATAGAGGGAGAAAATCAGGTCAGGTTTTGATTATATTTATAACCAATGAATGCACCGGATAAACAGGTGACTAACCCTTTGACAGGCTTAAGGAATCGACAAAAAACATGATATACATACCACCACAGTCGATTATTTTCGCGATTCCAGAACATATCAGTTTTGACATTTCTATCGATCAAATAACAGGCATTTGTAAAAGATACAGATTAGATTATTTTTCAGGGGATATTTATGCCTTCAGAGATGAAAACGAAACCCAAATAGGCTTATTAACCTATGATGGCCATGGAATTCAATGGTGTATAAAAAGATACTCAGAGGGAAGAATCAGTTGGTGGCCTCATGATACTGAAGTCGTACAATTGTTGCCAAGAGATTTACAAATTAAAGTGGACCCCATGTCAAGACCGATTTTCTCTTTTTTTAAGCTACATTTTA
>CALBTS010000849.1 GCA_937968035.1 uncultured Methanomethylovorans sp. | reverse complement strand
GATCGTATTCGGTGACTGGAGTTCAGACGTGTGCTCTTCCGATCTTCATACCATACTTTTCAAAATTAAGGAAAACTAAATCAAAAATTAGTTCCCATTTTGGGAATTAATTCCTATCTTTGTCCCGAGACAAAAATTAATGGAGCGAATTTTTGCAAAAAGTACTCTTAGACAGTTTTGGGAGAAACACTCTGATACTGAACAGTACTTAAAGACATGGTATGACACTGCCATGAACTCAGACTGGAAAACTCCCAATGATGTAAAGAGGACTTATGTGAATGCAAGTATTCTAAAGGAAGCAGGGTTGTTTTTAACATTAAAGGCAATTCCTACAGACTAGTGGCAAAATTCAACTTTGAAAAACAATGGATCTTCTTCAGATTTATTGGGTCTCATGCTGATTATGAGAAAATTGATGCAAATACGATTTAAAAAGAAAAAGATGAATATAAGGCTGATTAAAACTGAAGCAGATTATCAGGATGCCCTTAAAAGGCTTGAGGAAATCTTTGATGCTAAGATTGGTACACCCGAAAGCGACGAGGCAGATATTCTTGGACTAATGATTGACATATACGAAAAGAAACACTACCAAATAGACGCCCCAGATCCCATAGAGGCAATAAAGATCAGAATGGAAGAAATGCAACTCAAACAGGTTGATCTTGTCGATGCTATTGGTGGGAAAAACAGGGTTTCTGAGGTTCTTAATCGCAAACGCAAGTTGACTGTTAAGATGATTCGCAATCTTACAAAAAGATTAAACCTTTCACCTGGACTCTTAATCCGAGACTACAAACTAGCTTGATAAAATTGGTCATATCTGATTGATAAATTGTGCCCACCTTGACAATTAATAAACAGGGCCTAAACATAACACGGACGGTATAATTCATAAGCTCGTCACGCAATTATACCGCCGGGCTGTTATGCGTCATGCGACGGATATACCAGACAATTTGGCAACAAACTAAGAAATACTTATCTTTACCGTTAGTAACGCATGACGTGATATGATTATCTCCTTTGGATCTAAAGAGACTGAAAATATATGGAATGGTTTCAGAGTGAAAAACCTTCCAAATGAAATTCAACAAATTGCAAGACGAAAATTAAGAATACTAAACAACTCACAAAATTTAACGGACTTAAGAATTCCTCCTTCCAATAAGTTAGAAAAGCTCTCAGGTAAAATGAGCAGCTTTTATAGTATCAGAATTAATGACCAATGGAGGATAGTTTTCAAATGGGAAGATGGTAATGCAAACGAAGTAACAATTATAGACTATCATAAATAAAACATATGGAAAGATTATCAAATATACACCCGGGAGAGATTCTTCTTGAAGAATTCCTTAAACCCCTTAATATATCAGCCTACAGACTATCGAAAGACATAGGAATCCCACAAACCAGAACTTCTGAAATAATTAAAGGGAACAGAAGTATAACAGCTGATACTGCATTAAGATTAAGCTATTATTTTGGGAACTCCGCAAAATTCTGGTTGGGACTGCAAAACGATTTTGATCTTGAAGAACAAAAAAAGATCAAAGCCAGAGATTTAAAAAGAATCAAGAGAATTAAAGAATCTGCTACTTAAAAAGAAAAAATAGCACGAACGCATAACAAGGACGGTATAGTTAATTGCCTTCGGCCAATATCGGGACTCTACTCCTATTGTAGTTCACTGCTTTGTCCGTCCATCGCTCGAAGCTGTCATGGTTTTTGCGAGCCAGATAAAGGATACTACTTCAAAAACAAAAGTTATCTGCTGGCCTGCAAAAACACATGCCAGACCCGACATAGACGGCAACTAACCATACCGCCGAACGTTATGTTTAAGCCGATTTCTGGTCATACTAGTCAACCATCACAAGACAACTTTGTTAAGAACAATCATCCTACTATCAATTTAAATCATAATATCTTGAATATGAATAGCTACGGCACAATATTTGTGGAGAATTCAAAGTAATCTACTAACGAAGACCCACCATGAAAAACTTTCTAGTCCTTTTATCATTTTGCATTTTATTTTCAACCGCATGTGAAAAAATTGATAAAGATGTTTTCTTCAAACTTGGAAGTGGACAGGAATTCACACTTAGCGACATCGAGCTCTATGATACCTCGACACAATTCCTTTATTTCAAGAAGGATCAGGATTATCTAGAAAAAATGTATGAGAATTCATTTGCCTTTATGAACAAAGGAGAAATAATTTACCAAGGTAGTTTTCATCCGGGTTACTCAAGCTCTATGCCGACTGGCCCATTTATTTGGTCTCCACCAATGTATGGAACATATGCTTTAAAGATCGATAACTGGATCAATCCAAATAATCCAGATGTAAGAAAAGATCCTACCTTGATTAATATTCTGAATCAGAATAATCTCCTCCATTCAGGTCTTCAGATTTCAGCGAGTTCTATAAATATTCAGGGTTCACAGCTCACGTTCAAATTTACAGTTACAAATAAAGATCAGACAGACCTGATAATCATTGATCCTAATAAAACTGGTCCCAATCTTTTTCACTATTTTACTAATGGATTATATATATATGATTCATCTAACAATGAAGTATTCACAAGCAGTATTCAGCATCAGTCACCGGATCCTTGGAACAGTTGGAAAATAGAATGGTTATCAGAACTTAAATCTGGTGAATCAACTGAATTCACAATATTTTATTCCATTGATAACCCTTTAGCCTCCGGAGAATATGAAATGAAATTTGAATTCCCCGGCTTAGGAGTAGGTGGTCAAATATCCAAAGATCAACTTTATCAAGGGAATAGAAGAATCTGGTTAGGTGAGATTTCAACTACGAAAAGGGTAACGATTCAGTAATAAAGG
>CALBTS010000848.1 GCA_937968035.1 uncultured Methanomethylovorans sp. | reverse complement strand
ATTTGCCTGTAAATGAGGCATATATAATATAAATGAGTCTCGCAAAATCTAAAACAGTTTGTTCAGGTATAGAATGGAATTCTATGCTCGGATTATTGGTCCGCTTAAAAAAGGATAACAGAACCATACCTTATCTCCTTATTGGTACCGGTTCATATCTTGGCCTCAGGGCAAAAGACTTATTGAATATCCGTTGGATGGATGTTCTCGGGAAGGAAGAAATTACTGTCACAGAAAGCAAGACCGGCAAAGTCAGAACCATTACGATCAATGAATCTCTGAAAGAAATTCTGAAATATGCTTCAAACCAAATAGCATTGTCAGGACGGTTTAAAATTGATAACTACCTTTTTGCAAACAGAAAGGGTCAGAAATTTACTATCCAATATGCAAACAGGCTTTTAAAAAGCACCCTGAAAACATATGGAGTAAAAACTCAAAATGCCTCAACCCACACTTTACGTAAAACATTCGGTAAACGGGTGTGGGAAATGGATGGCCAGAGTGAACGAAGTCTTGTATATCTGTCTCAGATCTTCAACCATTCAAATGTTGGCATAACAAGAAGATACATAGGTATCGTACAGGAGGACATAAGGAACATTTATTTAAATCTGTAGACCATAAAAATTCATAATCAATCACATTTCATAAGACCAACACATTGAAAACCAAAGTCACAAAAGTTGCAGAGGTTAGCCTTAAATACAAGACCAGAATAAAACCATCTGAAAGGATTCAGATCAAGTCATCTGCAGATGCCTATAATATTTTCATCCAGGGATGGAATGAGGACACCCTTGAACATGTTGAGGAATTTAAGATATTACTACTTAACCGAGCAAATAAAGCCCTTGGGACTGCCCAGATCTCCCTTGGAGGGACCGCAGGAACAGTTACGGATGTTAAACTGATATTTCAGTATGCACTTAAAACGAATGCGCAGGGATTAATAATCTGCCACAATCACCCTTCAGGAAATAACCAGCCGTCTGATGCTGACAAAAAGATCACCCTTAAGATCAGGGAAGCTGCTGAATTGCTCGATATGCATCTTATGGACCATATCATAATAACACCGCATGACGGCTATTATTCGTTTGCAGATGATGGATTGTTATGATCTCAGATTATACAGAAAGGATAGGAATTATGAACCAAAACCTACGATATTATGCTCTTATTTGACGGATTGTTTATACAATTGTTTCTCCAACAAAAATACAAACCAGTCAGAGGAATCTCTAACTGGTTGGTACTCAATTGTGGGCCCAG
>CALBTS010000847.1 GCA_937968035.1 uncultured Methanomethylovorans sp. | reverse complement strand
CCACCGAGATCTACACTCTTTCCCTACACGACGCTCTTCCGATCTAATTTCATCATATTTTGTTTCCTATTTGTATCCCATAAATTTACTTCCTTTCTCTTCCATGAAGATCCGGAGGCTCTGCATTTTCCCTTTTATGCCTGATTTAACCTTGATGGGTACAATTAGGAGGTTCATACTAAATAGTAATACGGCCGGCGGAATGTGCACAAGGCGACCGGCTTTTGCATGTACCTATGGTGTCAGTTCGAAATGAAGAGGCAGAGAAATAGGTTAAAATAAAAAAAATCGTACAAATTTTCCTCCTGACAAAGTAACCTATGCCTTCAGCAGCTTTTCAATCTCAAACTTCTTCATTTTGAGAAAAGCATTGACAACTCTTTCCGATCTGGAAGGATCGTTCATCAGACTGGCCAGAACTGTGGGAACTATTTGCCATGAAACGCCAAAACTGTCTTTAAGCCATCCGCACTGAACTTCTTCCCCTCCTTCTGTCAGCTTATCCCAGAAATAATCTATTTCTTCCTGCGTTTCGCATTCAACCACAATAGATACAGCTTCGTTAAAGCCAAATTTGTGCATATATGAACTGTCGATAGCCATGAAAGCCTGATTGCCCAGTCTGAATTCTGCATGCTTGATAGTTCCCTCTGTGTCGTTGTCATCTTTGGTATATCTGGTGATGTCGAGAATATCCGACTTGCCGCTGAACACCGATATATAGAAATTGATTGCCGTTTCAGCCCTGCCGGCTTTTTCACCGGAAAACATCATCATTATTGAAATCTTCTGATTGATTTTCTCCATACCTCCGTACGAAAGCTGCCAGTTTACGCCAAACTTATCCTGAAGCCAGACATACTTCCTGCTCCATTCATATTTACCTAATGGCATTAATTCGAAGCCTCCCTCGAGTAGTTTGCGGAATAACATATCTATCTCTGTCTCTGTGTCACAAATAACATAGAACGAGATTGACGGATTGATTTTAAATTCCGGTCCACCGTTAAGACACATGAATTTCTGCCCGGAAGATTCAAAAATTATCACCATCTGATTTTCGGAAGTTATTATAGCATCATCGAAGACCGAACAGTAAAAATCTGCCGCCTCTTTTGCCTTTCCGTCAAACCAGAGACAAGGATAAATAATGTAGTTTTTCATTTCCCCGGAGTTTAGTCCTGTTCTGCCTATTTGCTCTTTTCTGCGCAATTAAACATCCATTGAACGCCAAATTTGTCCTTAAGGCTCCCGTAATAATCTCCCCAGAACATATCCTGCAGTTCCTGTTCCACAGTTCCTCCCTCTGAGAGTGCATTAAATAAACGTTTGGTTTCCTCTTTTGTGTCGGGTTGAAGAGTAATGTAGACATTATTCCCGAAATTGACCCTGAAGCCCATCGATTCAGGAGCATCGGTTCCCATTAAAAGGTGTCCTCCCAGTATTGGTAATGCAATATTCATCACCAGGTCCTTGTCTTCTTCACGCAGTGGTGGCATATTTTCTGAAGGAGGGATATCACGAAACCGGGATATATCTCCCTTAAATTCACTGCCAAAAACAGTTTTGTAGAAATTAAACGCTTCCTCCGTATTACGTTGGAAATTAAGATATGTGCTAACTTGTGCCATAACATTTAAGGTATTAAATTATTTACTTTTCACAGATCGATTTCAACTTGTCAAGGGCTTTCGGCCATGTTTCAGCAAAGTAAGCTCCATGGTCAGAATCAACATCCAGATCTATCTCAAGAAGCGTATCCCCGTCATTATCGCCACTTGCTTTTATGAGTATTTAGAAATGCATACTGTTTTACGAAACAGATTCTTCCACATATCTTTTGAAGTTATTAAGTATAGATTGCCATCCTTTTTTCTGAATTTCAACCGGATTGGCTTGTTCGGCTTCAAAGGTGATCCTCACCGGGGTCATATTTCCGCTTGACAGGAATGATACCTCTACCTTTCTATCATCATCCATGGTATAGAGATCGGAAGAGCACACGTCTGAACTCCAGTCACCGAATACGATA
>CALBTS010000846.1 GCA_937968035.1 uncultured Methanomethylovorans sp. | reverse complement strand
TAGACCCTGCCTGCGGCAGCGGTAGTTTTTTGATTGGCGCATTCCAGTACCTTCTCGACTATCACAAAGATTATTACTCCGAGAACGGTAAACCTTCAAAAGGTAAAAAAGATAATCCACTAACTCCAGACGGGCATCTAACAACTGCTGAAAAGAAAAGGATTCTACTCAACAATATCTATGGAGTTGATCTTGATACTAATGCAGTTGAAGTCACAAAACTCAGTCTCTTGTTGAAATGCCTCGAGGGAGAGACTGAAGCCTCGATTAAACAGCAATTGGCAATATGGAATGAAAGAGTTCTACCTACCCTCGAAAACAACATAAAAAACGGGAATAGCCTCATAGATACTGATTTCTATGACAATCAAATTGATTTTGGAGAAGAAAGAAAAATTAAACCATTTAACTGGCAGAAGGCATTTCCTGAAATATTTAAAAATGAAGGTTTTGATGTTATAATTGGCAATCCACCATATGTTAGACATGAGCTCATAGTTGATCAAAAGAGCTATTTTCTGAGTCACTATAAGGTCTTTCAACCTGCGGGTGATCTTTATAGCTATTTCATTGAGAAGAGTATTAACCTGCTAAAGCCGTCTGGTTTTTACGGAATCATTGTTGCAAATAAATGGATGAGAGCAAATTATGGTGAACCATTAAGGAGATTTTTAAAAGATCAAAAAATCCTGGAAATCGTTGATTTTGGGGATCTTCAAGTGTTTGAAAATGCCACAACCTATCCCTGTATCTTAATTACTAATAATAGTACTTCGATTGATGACAAATTTAAGGTAACAATCCCAAAGACATTAAATTTTAGCTCATTAGATGAATATGTAATCCAGAATAGCTTCTTGGTAAGCAAAATCCACCTACAAAATGAAGGTTGGAATCTTGCGAGTGAGACAGAACAGAATCTTGTAAAAAAGATCAAATTAGCTGGTACACCCTTAGGAGAATATCTGAATCATAGGATATTATATGGAATAAAAACCGGATACAATGATGCATTCGTGATTGATGAAGCCACAAAGGACTATTTCATCCAGGAGAATAAGGAGTATAGCCACATTTTAAAACCTTTTCTTGGAGGCAGAGACATCAAAAGATATCAACCTCTTAGCAGCAATAAATATTTAATTCTATTCCCAAAAGGGTTTACAAATAAACATAGACCTATCTCCCAGAGTCCCTGGAAATGGTTACAAGAAGAATATCCTATTATTGCTAAGCATCTTGAACCCTTCCAATCCAAATGTGAAAAAAGATCTGACAAGGGAGATTATTGGTGGGAACTTAGAGCATGTGATTATTATGATGATTTTGAATCGCCTAAGATTATTCTCCCTGACATAGCTATAAAAATGCAGGCTACATATGACCTTGAAGGATTCTATTGTGTAAATACGGCGTATATCATTCCAACTGAAGAGAAATTTCTTCTGGCAATACTTAATTCAAAACTCATTCACTATTACTACTCTAAAATAAGCAGCTCAATAAGAGGTGGGTATTTAAGATTCATCCGTCAATATCTGGAGGAAATTCCAATTAAAGAAAATTGTAAAGACAAAAGTGAAATCAAGGAAATTATTGAGAACATAATTGGATTGAATAATGAATTAAACATCACAAAGTTATCAGCGACTCAAAGCCATATTGAGTCGAAAGTCGCATTTTTTGAAGATAAACTTGATTCAATACTTTATTCTGAATATGGGTTAACATATGAAGAAATTCAGATAATTGAGAAAAGTATAGTCGGTTTTGCAAGCACATTTAAAAGCCGCACAAGCTGATGCACAACCAAAGCTTTTAAAAGAGCTTGCAACCATACAACCAGAGTAAGAACAAATTAAAACAATATAGCAATTTAAAGAAAGGCGCACTGGCTATAACAGGTCGGTATATGTCATTGGCTTTTCCGCACCGCGAGAACTTTCTGGCTAAAGAGGAACGTTAAGTGGTCGGCGGTG
>CALBTS010000845.1 GCA_937968035.1 uncultured Methanomethylovorans sp. | reverse complement strand
ACCACCGAGATCTACACTCTTTCCCTACACGACGCTCTTCCGATCTAAAGCGACGGAATGGAAGAAGCCCTTAGAAGCATGGAGTTTCATTTTGGCACTCAGGGTAGGGATGAAGCGCATGCAAAGAAGGTATTTCAACAGCAATTTGTCCGTCCGTTCGAGAAAATCCCCATTTTCTTCAAACCGTTATGGGATTCCACGTTAGGGGTAAAGCCCAAAGAACACATGCTGTTTGATGGCGATAGTTCAGCTTTTGGATTACATACTCGGATTACCCATGCTTTAAGTGCAAATGCCGAAAATTTTAATGGAGATAAGCTAAATTATTACCACCGTGATGAATCTGGAAGCACGCAGGGTGAGAACGTTAACATTGGACATCAGATAGTTAGGCATTGTTTAACGCTTGGTGACAAGATTATTGGCTTCGCTGTGTACACGTCAACTGTCGATAAGATAGAGGCCGGAAGTGCAGGGGAGAACTACATGAACCTATGCCTTGACAGTATGTACGAAAGTAGGGATGACAACGGACAAACAAAATCAGGGCTTTACAATATATTCATAAAGGCTGATTTAAGACTTGAAGGTTTTATAGACCAATATGGGTTCCCGGTTGTAGGAGACCCAACTCCAGAACAGGCACGGTTTATCAACAATAACATAGGTTCTGCAAAATATCTCGATAATAAGGAAAAAGAATTAAGGCAAAAGAAAGATTATGAGGGGCTTGCAATTCACCTTCGACAGTATCCACGTAAATATAGAGATTCTTTTTCTCCTCCCGGTAAGAATGTGTTTTTTCCACTTGATCTGATACGTAACAGGATACAGCATGTAACTTTTGTTGATAGGACACAGTTGCCGGTTAAAGGTGATTTTATGTGGAGTAGTGGATTTGGCAGTGATGTTATTTGGGTTCCAAATGACAAAGGCCGGTGGATGAAGTCAAAAGATTTTGCTCCACATGATGTAAACCAACGGCAACAGTTGGGCGGGGTATGGTATCCAAAGAATGATTTATCTTATGTTCACAGTGCCGACACCTTCGGACAGGATCGTACTCTCGGCAGGGCTTCATTAGGAGGTATAGCTGCATTGTATATGCACGACCCATCAATTGACCCTCCTACAAAAGATTTATCGCTATGGGTTACGGAGAAGATCATAATAACATATAAGCATAGACCCGATACAGTTGAAGAGTTTTGCGAAGATGTTTTAAAACAAAACATCTATGTGGGCGGTAAGATATTCCCTGAGCGCAATAAGGCAGATGTGATACACTATTACAGGCGAAACGGGTATGAAGGGTATCTGTTGTACGAGTGCGATAGGATAACAGGTGCGCCACGAGCTGAGGCTGGTTTTTGGAGCAAAGATGAAATGAAGTTGAGGATATTCAATCTTACAAGGGACTTTCTTGTTAAACATGGAGACAGGTGTAGTCATGTTGATTATTTACAAGAATGTGCCGAGATCAGAGACCCGACTAAAATGACAGACTTCGATCTTTTTACCAGTGTTGGCGGCTGCTTTCTTGCTGAACAAAATCCATATTTCAATTTTAGAAAAGCTGCCAAAACGCTTCGTATAAATACTAACCGTTGGTTAACAGAGGAGGAATACTAACATTATTGATTTCGACCAACTACGACTGTAATTTTGCACCA
>CALBTS010000844.1 GCA_937968035.1 uncultured Methanomethylovorans sp. | reverse complement strand
GAGGGGTCAGAAGTTCATGTCGCTAGGGGGTCAGTTCTGGATGTCGCTTGACAGCCCATCAATACCCTGGAGAAATGCTTTACTTGCTCAATCATAACCTGTTGATATGAAATCTTATCCGCATTCGGTGGATAAAAAATCGTTGTAGCCATTTTTTCTTCAAACTGGGCGGATACTTTTTTTAGGCCATCGGCTGTAAGAAGTACTCCAGAAAGTCGCTCTGCGCTCTCAATAACATTTGAACCTTCTTGCACCTCGACTGGAGTGTCCAGGGGTTGGTTGTCATCATCAACGGAAAAGATGCTACTGTTGAAATCGCTTTTATTCAGTATTCCCAGATTAAAAAGCGCACAGCAAAGAGTATCGGCGATTGAAGTCCTGTATTCTTCCATGAGGTCGAAGGTTAATGCTCTTTTTCCATAGGATAATGTATGGAGATATCCGACGTAGGGATCAAGTCCCACCATTTCGACATACGAATCAACCCTATACAGGAGAAGTGTATATAGAAAACTAAGAACCGCGTTTACTTCATCCTTTGGGGGGTGCATTGAACGTCCTGCAAATCTTGCCCAATCAGGTGTTATATTTTGTTTAAGCACGGAAAAGAAAAGGCGTGAGGCATATCCCTCGTAACCTCTAAGGGATTCCATAGAATTGGCGGTACCCAGGTCATCGAGACATTTCTTAGCACCTGCAATCGTAGCATCTATTGAATCTACATCTTTTTTTCTGCCTATACGCTGCATGAAGTTGACCTGGTTCTGTATCTTCCCGCGGATGATCGAGGCCGCGAGGCCACGGCCTGCGGCCTCATCATCGAGGATTTGATATTGACGTTTCCTGAGAAATACATTCCTGCCTTCCTGAAATTCGATCTTGCCATTAAACTTTCCATTTTTACTCAGGAATACTGTATCAATTTTATGCTTCATCAACATCCTAATAGCAGCGGAACTAATCTCCACCGCACCTGTGATGATAATCCTATCGGTGCGATGGAGAAAAATTCGCCGTTCTGTTCCGTCGTGGGACGAAAAACACAATGATTCTTCTTTCTTGCCTAACTTGCCAAAATCGGAAAAGATATAAACCGAGCCCATTTCCGCCCTCCTCTTCCTCTATCCTTCCCTATTCCGCTACCACAGATTCGCACGCCTGTAACGCACGACAGCAACGACCATGTCAAAGAACTCCATTACAGGAATAGATAGCTTATGCTCTCATGCCTTTTTAAATTTTTCTAAAAGCAATGCGCACGCTTCCTTGAACTCCTCGTTTTCAGCTAGTGCTACCAGAACATTGATGAATTGCTCAATTAAAACTTTTCTAAATCGATCGGGATGGGGTGTGTCATGGGTAAAACTAGCATGATTGATATTATTTCTTAGGTCACGTAATGCGTTGAACGCACCCCCTAAGCTTTCGCAGAGCGGATCATCCTGAAAGGTTTTGATGGCATTGGCGTATTTTTCTTCTTTTCGAGGATCGGTTATATAATCATTAGTCCATAATATAAACAGGAAATATCTTGATACAGCCTCTCTCTGATCCCTGTCTTTAACATCAAGATCATATATTGAAAGAAGAATTGTGATGATCGACTCCTGCAGAAGGGTAATGCCTTGCTGTATAAGTCCATAACCTATGCACAAGGAAATTGCGTGAAGAAGATTTTCTGAGCTGTCTTCCTTGAACGGTGCTACTCGATCGCGAATTAGATCATAAAGGGGAAGCATAGGTGATGCGTAACCGCCGGAAACTGCTAGTTCATCTAGAGCGTTTTTAGCAAAAAGAAACGGCCTGCCTTGACGGATATGTTCGCCCCGGACTGTAACGAGCAACTCATGGGCTTGCCTTAGGTTTGAACAGAGACGCTTTTCAGCAGGAAGAGACAGACCTTGTTTCGCTTCTTTGTCGGCGTAACGGGCTGTTTCGCCCATAAGGCCTTCCAAGCCTGATGCATCGCCGCTTCTTATGAATAGCTCCACGGCACGATTCCACCTGAATAGTCGGTCGAGTCTTGAAAGGTCCACAATGGGTACTACATCGCTTTGCCGAGCTTCTACTGCCGCATAATGGATTCCTAAAACTTTGATATGCTTCAGAGATCGTGCATAATCGAGAATTACAGCTCCGAGCAGAGGCATGCTGCGATATCCATGCGTAATATCAAGCATAATCTCCGCTTTCTCAGGGATGACTTCGAACATTTTTTCAAAGATTCTCCAGAGTTCTTCTTCGTTCTTAAGCTCGGGGATAACAACTTCTTCGATGGATGCAGCTGGCAGTATCCTTCGCAAGGCTTGGGCAAGCCCTCCTTCCATATTCCAGTGTTTTATCTTGGCCTGTTCAGTCATTAGGATTTGCACTGATGCCCCAGGTTCGGACAATGCATCGGAATAAAATTGTGCAAGCTCAACCTGAATGTAAGGAGTGGAATCCGAAAGTGCATCG
>CALBTS010000843.1 GCA_937968035.1 uncultured Methanomethylovorans sp. | reverse complement strand
ACCACCGAGATCTACACTCTTTCCCTACACGACGCTCTTCCGATCTAGAGAACCAATAACAAAACCCATTACAAACGCTCCGAAATTTTTCTGTTCAGACATATTCATACTCCTATTTTTTGTGTTTTTTGTTTATTTCTTGATTTTAAACATCTGCAGCAAGCGGTTTATGCCTGCCATAGATTGATAAAGTTTGATGACCGGTTCGGTCACATTATCACTAAGGAATTTTACTGTACCTTTGAGGTCGTTGACAGTTTCTGTTGTTGAGTCCAATATTGGTTTTACCTCATTTTGCAGCAGGTTGCTCAAGGATGCGAGTTGGATAATTAGAACAATCAGAGCAACCCCGATAATGAACATCTCCACCGCTAACAGAATGATGAAAATATCCCGCACTTTGCTGGTTACTTCCTGAGACTGATTCGAAAGGATCACAATGCCAGCAATGATGAGCCCGATGAATAAGACTGCGATGATGATCGCCCAAGCGGAACCGTTTTTCTTACTCGTTTCAGGCTGCTCTTTGATTTCTGTAGAGGTGCTTTCTATTTGAATCTCGTCCATATCATCCTTTCAAAAAATAATTATAACCGATTCTTAAGGTCGCAATTTTTTCTGGATATTAATCTTCAATAGTGAATTCAGCTTCTTGCATGGTATGGAGCTTTTCCTTAGCAAAGATTTTAATATCTGCGAATATATTACTCTGCTCCGTTTTGATTAAATCTTGCTTGACTAGTTCTAAAATAGCGAGAAATACAATAATGGCATTTAGCCGCGAATGGTCATTCCCAATCAAACCTTGATAGGAAGTTTGTTCCGTCCTATGAAGAACTGTCAAAATTTCCTGGACCTTTTGTTTAAGTGTTACTTTTGGGATACCTATCATGGTGCTGGCTGCCGGGGATGATTGTTGAGAGACGAGGTTCAATAAGGCTTCAACCAAGTCTTGGAGTCCTAAGCCAGACATGTCCACTTTTATAGTTGTCGGAAAGAATTGAGGAACATGCACATAGCAGCGTAAGTTAGCATTGATGCGTTCTTCTAACCAGTGGGCTTGCTGCTTAATTTGGCGGTAAAGCAGAAGCTGTTGGGCTAAGCTTGATCGGAAGAGCACACGTCTGACCTCCAGTCACCGAATACGACCTCGTATGCCG
>CALBTS010000842.1 GCA_937968035.1 uncultured Methanomethylovorans sp. | reverse complement strand
ACCTATCCCCCTACAAGTGCATATAAAAAACAGGGAGTATGTTTCTCCCTATTGAGTATCCCAAGGTTATTTGTCTGCCATCCCAATTGTTATGTTCATCATGAAAGCTATATCATTCACTCCGCCATGTTCAATAAATGTGGTCATGGATGCCCTTGTAAGGACATCCTACTCCCAGATCGTTCTTTTTCTCAGTATCGATCATTCTAAGATCTAGGATTCCGAAGATCCTTTCTGTGGTGGCATTCCTGGTTTACCCACTGTTCCTCTTTCCATTCCTCTTTCCTTCTCCGGTCCGATGCCGAGTTCTTCCATAGCCGAATGTATCTGCTCCTTTGCTTCCTTCAGATCTTCTTTATCTTCTGCGTTCTCAACGATCGTTTTTGCTTCTTTCAGCTGTGCTGTTGCGTTTTCCAGCATTTCTGCTGTGATGTTCCTGTCTTGCAACTCTTCTGACCCTATCATTGAAAATTCCATAAATGAGATCGTATCATTTATTTGCTCCAACATTCTTTCCTGATGTGTTTCAAATGATTCATTTTCCTGGGACATTCCCTGTTCATCCATGGGTTTTTGTCTCAATCCATGACCGTTTTCAGGTGTGATTCCAAGTGTAACCATTGCTGATCGGATCAGTTCCTTTGCTTCCTTCAGGTCGCCTTCATCTTCTGCATCAGTGATGAGTGTCTTTGCTTCCTCTAGCTGTGTGAGTGCAGTTGTGAGCGTCTCTTCTGTAATGTTCTCTTTTTCCAGTTCCTCGATGTTCTCTATGTCCGATCCGATCATTGAGATCGTGTCATTCACATGTTCCAGCATTCTCTCCTGCTGGATCTCGAAAGTTGCATTATCAAGGAAGAAGCTTAGTGGCTCCGCACTATTCATTTTTTCATGCATCGTTCCATACATATCGTGTTTATGGCCATTGTCCTGTGCAGCGAATGTGGATGGTACTAAACATAGGACCATCAAAGCTACCGAAAAGGCTGCTATAGATCTTGTCATTTTTCTTTGCGTACTGATCTCCTCCAGATCCGTTGTGTCCAAACAGTTTAGTTTCTGGCACAATTACTGAATTCTCTACGAATGATATAAGCATACTTAGCTCTTAAAGGATCAATAGAGCTTTAATTTTTAAAAGAAAGATTTATTCGAGTTTTTATCGTTACAGATTCCTTTATTGCTCTCTTTTTGGAAAATTCTATTTCAACTGTGTAATAAAAATCATTGATTACTTATACACACATAGGGTTACATATTCTCAATAACGGAGCAATTTTATTGCTTTTTAGCACTTATAGTAAATATTCATGAGTTGAAAAGTTTCAATAATACATTTTTCTGCTCTAATCAGCAATTAGGCTCTTTTTATCTCATTTATACTCTGAAATATGTGCTATAAAGCTTCATCAGTTCAAAAAAAGTATAAATAATAGTATATCTGTTTTGTATTATTACAGCTACATAAAAATCTCTCAAGCATATTTATATTGTAGTTCAATGTCTTTATTAACCTGATATATTGGCTATTTCGCAAGGTCAAAATGGAACAGGAAAATAGCCAGGGAAAAAAAGTATAGGTATATGGATCACATGAATCACAAGGCTATAGTGCTTATATTTGCAATCGTCTTGGTTACAATAGCAGGTGGATGTGCAGATAAGCCCTCCACTTTGAACAGAGGTCAGGATTATAAACCGGATTACAGTCTTGTTCCGGCATCTCTAAGTGTCCTTTCTTCTCCTGATCATATTAAGCCTGAGCGTCCTGACATTCGTCCAGTTTTCAGGGATGAAAGAGAGGAATTCAACAATATTATCTCTGAAGCAGATTTGATAGCACAAGAGTTAGATTCCAGGATACTGAGTTTTGAGGAAGAAGGTAAAGATGTTCAAAGGCTTAAGTCTCTTCTTGAAGAATATAAAACTTTGATATCCAGTGCGAAAACATACCGCCAACTCGCAGATCAGGATCATGAGGGCTGTACGGACCCGGAATGTGCGGCAATTGAAACAGAACTATATATGCAACTATCCAGGGAGAACCTGAAAAAATCTAATTCCATACTCCTGGATATCTTCAACGAAATGAAAAAGCTGCTTCCAGGACATGTTAAATTAGGTGAGGGTTGCACACTTTCTGCAACCGGTACAGGAAGAGTGTTGCTAGTGGGTGATCTGAATGCTAACATTTCCATTAGAAATGGTGTTTTTTATGTAGTGGGTCTTCCCAATAACCCGGAATTGCCTATCACTATAGTAGGCAAATATGAGTTTAAACAGTCAGAAAAACCTGAGGACAGATTATCTTATTACAAGATAATTGATGCAACAGTGGCCATCTCGGCGCAAAGATCGGCTTTCATAGTAGAAGCAAGTGAAATATCAATTGTTGTTAAAGGGAATGGTACAATTGATTTTTTCGGTAACGGTACTTACATAATAACATGTCCGGATGGCAGTTCGGATGATATGCATTGGGAAGCACCCACTGTAAGAAGAACTATTAATAGCCCCTCTATCTATACTGATATCAAATGAAGGCATTTTCCCGTAGGATCATATTTGCCATCTTGTTAGTCATTCCATTTTTAATGACTGCAGGCGCAAGCGCTACCATTCATGGTGTGGTGTATGAATGGAATACATTCCAACCTCTGGAAAATGTAATTGTAAATGTGAACTCTACTCCTGTGCAGTCAATGGTGTGTAAATATGGTACTTATTCCTTTAACCTGCCCGAGGGGAATTATAAGATAAGTGCAAGTTATTATGAGGATAGCAGCCTTATTTATTATGCCGAGGATTTTGTGAATATTACAGACGAGGGCAGCTATGTGCTCGACCTGTTACTTTTTCCGGATTATTCTCAAAGTAAATCTTCTATTAATGGTTCTTCTTCTTCTTCTTCTTCAAATCAGTCTATAAGCTTCCAGAATGCGACCGCTGTTCAGAGCAATTTTATTTCCGTTGATACTATTCTTATAACTATTCTAATACTCTTGGTTCTGTTCTTTTTGTTAAGACACTCAACAGGCAAAAAGACCACTCTTTCTGCAGAAAGGCATCAGGCAGTAAAGCAAGAAAAGGCCGAGGAAAAAGTAATTCTTATACCTAAACCGGTACAGTTCACAGTTTCTCCTGAAAGCATTAAAACCGGGTCACAAGAGTTCGAGGAAACGGAGTCAGAGGAAACAGATCCTACAGAACTGATCGTCGCAGAGCCAGATAATATGGGGTCAAATACTTTAGATGTCATCCCCAAGGGGCCAATACCTGCTGATCTGCAGGAGATACTGGATATCATTCGTGCTCAGGGTGGACGTATGACCCAAAAGGACCTCAGGAGCAAGCTCAAATATTCAGAAGGCAAAGTGAGCCTCATGCTATTTGATCTTGAAAAAAGAGGCATGATCCAGAAGTTCAAAAGAGGTAGAGGGAATGTTATCCTTCTTGTTGAACAGGATCAGCGATCTTAAGAACTGGTTTCTATCCTGCTTTTGCCAGAATAACCCTTTATTATGATTCAAAATAGTATCAAACTTCTTTTTAAAGGTTTTTTCTCTTTTAATTTCTATATTAAAGCTTGGATTTGAAAACTATTTCCTATTTTCTCTTTAAGCTCTAAGTATGTTTTTATTATAAAATACCAAAAGGGGGGTTTGCTGCCAGGAACATGCTGGCAAGCGTACCACCCAACACAGCCATCCCCCATCTCCTGTGTGATCACACAAAGGAGGTGAAAGGAGGCATCCCATTATCCTGTGGATGCCTCCTCAAAGGAGGCCAAAGAAAAAATCACTATATACGCATTACTGGAGGAATTACATGAGTAAAAAGTACGGTTTCAAGAATTACACTGTCCTTGACAGGAGGCAGTTCGATCTATTAATGTGGAATCTGATGAAAACACTTTCAAATAACACTGAACAGGTTTCATCTTCGTCTTCTTCATACCTTAATGAAAAATAAGGAGACAAACTGATGTCTGATAACCTTGCCGAAGGCTCTGCCAAAAGTTCTGATCCATCTTTTCTCCTGAAACTGGAGGATGTATGGAAGATCTACCAGATGGGGGAAGTGGAATTTGCTGCTTTGAAGGGTGTTGACATGCACATCTCCAAAGGAGAGTTCGTGGTCATACTGGGTCCCAGCGGTAGCGGAAAAAGTACCATGATGAACCTGCTTGGCTGCCTGGACCTTCCAAGCAAAGGTACTGTTCTTCTCAATGGGAAAGACATTTCACATCTTTCAGAATCCGAACTAGCTACCATCAGAGGAAAGATGATAGGCTTCATTTTCCAGCAGTTCAATCTTATTCCCACACTGAACACTCTTGAGAACGTTATGCTTCCTCTGGAGTTTCAAAACGCAGATCCCTCTGCTGCAAAAAAGAAGGCTGCTGAGCTATTGGACATGGTAGGACTGTCTCAGAAAGCCCGTAATCTGCCATCCCAGTTATCAGGTGGTCAGAGGCAGAGAGTCGCTATTGCCAGGTCACTGGCCGTAGACCCGGATATTATACTGGCTGATGAACCCACAGGTAACCTTGACAGCAAAACAGGGACGTATATACTTGATTTCCTTTATGGGCTGCACAAGAAGGAAGGCAAAACGATAATCATTGTGACACATGATGTGGCCCTTGTCAGATATGCTGAAAGGGTAGTTCACATAAAGGACGGAATGGTGGAATCCATAGAAAAAATCCAAAATAATTAAAGGTGTTTATCATGAAAAAAATGTTACTGTTCATACTCTTGATATTATCTCCCATAGCGCATGCTTCCGCAGCAACCTACGTGGACTCTGCCGGGCTCAGCGTTGATGTTATGAGCCAGACCCCAAACCCTGCAAGACCGGGCGAGAGCGTTGAACTTACTCTCAGTGTGCAGAACTATGGGAATGAAGACCTTAAGAACATAGTCATAACTGCCCAACCCGAATATCCCTTCTCGAAAGTGGATGGTGAATCCTTGAGCAGGACCATATCCTATCTTAATGCCAGACAGGATGATGACGATGCTGCAACAGTGAAATTGAAACTAAAGGTCGCCAGTGACGCTTCTGCAGGTACATATGAGCTGGACATCGTTACAACGGATTCAACAGGTACTACCAAAACCACTACGCTGGATATTGAAGTAAGGGGCAAGGAATACGCTCAGATCGTAACGATCAGCAAGGCCAGTATAGATTTCGCCACCGAGGAACAGCTCGATTTCGTGGTCACAAATACCGGCAGTTCTCCTCTTAAGAACATGGAGATCTCCTGGGTAGACTCCACTGGTACGATCTTGCCGGTCTATTCGGATAATACCAAGTACATAAGTTATCTGGCTCCCAATGAATCTGTAACTGTCAGTTATATAGTAATGGCTGACGTGAATGCTGATCCCGGTCTTTACAAGCTGGATATTACTCTTGAGGTAGAGGACTATGATTCCAACGTTAGCACAATTTCCACAACAGCAGGTCTGTTTGTAGGGGGCGGGACAGACTTCGATGTTGCGTTCTCAGATAATTCCGATGGAGAAATGTCGTTCTCAATAGCTAATGTGGGTAACAATGAAGCATATTCAGTAAAGGTTTCCATTCCGGAACAGGAAGGTTATAGTGTGTCAGGCAGTTCCTCTACAATAGTCGGTAACCTGGAAAAAGGTGACTATACGATTGCTTCGTTCACTGTTTCACAACAGGGAGCAGGAGGCATGCCAGGCACTGGTGGTGCCGGACCAGGCGGCAATGCTGCTGTAGCTTCGGCATCATCCGCAAATGCAAGTACCAGCAATGATCTCCAAGTTTTGATAGAATACACGGATTCAGCAGGTCAGAGGAACACCGTAGAAAAATTTGTGCAGATCTCGCAGAGCAGCACGGCAACAGCTGGTTCATCAATGGGTCCGGGAGGGCAAGGCCAGGGTTCATCCAGTTCAAAATATGTATATGTTCTGGTATTAGCTGTTCTTGCATCAGGATATGTTGTGTATTACAGAAGAAAGCACGGTGAGAACCCTGCTGTTATCCGGAAACTTGGATCAATCGTGCACCACAGGAAGATGAAAGAAGGTAACTAACTATGAGAAACAGCAGCTATCTCAAAATGGCCCTTACCATCCTGCTGCATAGCAAGGTACGCAGCTGGCTCACTATTATAGGGATAGTCATAGGTGTAGGTGCTGTTGTAGGTATCATGTCCCTGAGCGAGAACATGCAAAAGGACATGGAAGATAGACTCTCTGAAATGGACCTTACAGCTATCACCATTTCTCCGGGCTCTTCAAGGGCTATGATGGCAATGGGCCCCGGAGGTGGCGGGGGAGGTGGTGGAGGTCCCTCGACCTCTTCAGAGGACACAAATCTCACTAAAAAGGACATCATGGCTCTGAAATCCGTAGATGGTATACAATATATGTATGGTCAGATATCGGGTAAAGAAGATGTATATTTCCTGGGAGAGGAAGCCGAACTTAGTATCACAGGTGTGGACCCTCAGGTGTGGCAATACGCTACCACAGATACTGCAGAGTCAGGCAGATTGCTGGAACCTTCAGATAACTATGTCGCTGTCATAGGAAGTGGTGTTGCAGAAGATGTGTTCGATAATGAAGTAGGACTTAATCAGGTGCTGACGATCGCAGGTAAGTCTGTGCGTGTGGTCGGCATATTGGAATCTGAAGGAGGCAGTGGTGATAACTCTATAATCATGCCCATTGATGCAGCTGTGACCCTAATAGAAGATGCAGAGCCGGATGTGTACGATTCCATCATTGTAAAGGCTGAAAGTATGGAAATCGCTGAGAACGTCTCTGCAGAAATTGAAGAAAAACTAATGCTCTCCCGTCATGTGACCGAAAAAGACCAGGATTTCTCTGTCACTACGTCTGCATCCATGGTGGAAACAGCTTCAGAAATGATGGAGTCTATGACCCTGTTCCTGGCAGCCATTGCAGGAGTATCTCTTGTAGTAGGCGCAGTGGGCATTGCTAATACCATGTTCACTTCAGTAATGGAAAAAACAAGGGAAATAGGCACTATGAAAGCTATCGGTGCAACCAACAGAGACATTCTTATGATATTCATGATGAATTCTGCTCTGGTTGGTTTGGTCGGCGGGATACTGGGTGTTATTGCAGGCTCCTTAATAACTGCTCTGTTCCCTCTGCTGGGAATGCAGATGATGGGAGGTTCCGTATCCGTAAGTTTATCACCACGCCTCACGATCTTTGGCCTTAGCATTGCAGTGGCGGTAGGTGTGATATCAGGTGTCGTGCCTGCATTCCAGGCATCAAGAATGAAACCAGTAGACGCTTTGAGGTATGAGTGATCATACATCGCCTTTTATCGGCTGGAAGTCTTTGAACAACAGTATTCCAGTCCACAGGGAACTAACCCCTTCTTTTTTCATATCGATGCGTCATCAGATACTCTTCTGATTTCAATGCTGATCGTTCTGCCTTATTATTTTGACCTATCAGGTGTATAGGTGATATTTCCTCCTCCATGCCTGATGGCAGATATTTGTCGTGGTGGTCCACGACAATTATTTATAATTTTATAACCCTGCTTATATGGGGGTAAGCAAAATGCCAGAGCCATCATGGGTCTTTGCTTTTAATGCAGAGGAGCTGAATGAGAACTCTTTGAAGGTTGTGGAACTTAACGATAAGCCTGTACTTTTGATCCGAAAAGAAGGCCAGATATATGCTCTGTCCAATAAATGCAAGCATATGGGTTGTCCACTTTCAGCCGGCACTATTGAGGATCACACGCTGAGGTGTTCGTGTCATGGCTGGAGATATGATATTAAGACCGGTGAGTATCTTGGCTCAAGGGATATTTCCTTAAAGGCATATGAAAGCAAGATAGAAAATGGGAAAGTGTTTGTTTATATCTGACTGCCTGCAGGAAGATGTGAAGATCAAACTGGTCAAGGTGGCAGATAAGTTTATCTTTCTGATCACGAAAAAATATAAGATCTACAATATCTGATCTAAAGAGGTTTGGATGTCTGAGGGAAACTGGGTCTATGCACTTGAAGTGGCAGAACTGGCAGATGGTGAAAAGAAAGCTCTGGTTATAGATGGCCAGAGGATAGCATTGATAAGAAAGACCAATGAAATATTTGCTATCTCCAATAAATGTGTGCATATGGAGTGCCCTTTATCCAAAGGTGAACTGGAAGGTTATATCATCAAATGTCCATGCCATGACTGGAGATTTGATATCCGCAGCGGGGAGTTCCTTGATGCAAGGGAGCTCAAAGTTTCGGTCTATGGGCTGAAAGTTTCTGACGGGAAGATATATCTGAAAATGGAAGGTGAAAATCAATGAAGAAGATCATGATGTATACTCTGAGCACCTGCCCCTGGTGCAAGAAAACCAAGAGTTTCTTTGCGGAGAAGAACATTCCTTTTGAATTCATAGACTATGACAAGGCCAGCAAGGAAGAACAGCAAAAGATCAGAGAAGTATGCTCTGCACACGGGGAAGGTATAGCGTTCCCATTTGTGATAATTGGTGATGATGTTGTAGTGGGCTATAATCCTCAGAAATATATGAAATTGCTGGAATCATAAAGAGGTTCTCCTATGGACACGGAGAAAAGGAAGCAGAGGCTCAGGGAAATGTTCCAGAGGGTTATCGATCCCCTGGGATACAAGTTCAGCCCCGACGTTGAAATTGTGGACTTTTTGCTGGAGCAGGAAGTTATTATTGAAAAGGAGCACGGTCATCCCTTCTGTCCCTGCCAGGGCCTTACGGGAGAGCGAGAGATCGATATGAAGATCGTATGTCCATGTATCCCATTTCACAGGGCTCATTTCGATGCAATGAAACGTTGCTGGTGTGGTCTGTACGTGCATAAGGAAGTTGAGGACCCATACAGTCTGGTACAGATCTCGCGTTCTGAGTTCGAACAGATGCAAAAGGAGGGTAAGGTATGATAGAGGAAGATCCGGTGATATCAAATATCAAGACAAGACGCAGTGTCAGGGACTATGCTGACAGGCCTGTAAGCGATGAGGTCATAGAAAGTATCATCGATGCAGGTATCCATGCACCAACAGGTCTTGGTCTCCAGCCCTGGAGGTTTGTAGTGGTAAAGGACAAGGCTGTCATGAAACAAATGTCTGCCCATTGCAAGCCCCGGCTGTTAAAGCAGCTTGAAGGCGTGAACATCGATGCGGCTGTAGAGTTCAAGAAGATGCTCAAGACAGAAGAGTTCGATATCTTTTACGATGCTCCCTTATTGATCATAGTATTGGGGAGCAAAAATGCTCCTACAGCGGATTTCGATTGTGCCATGTGTGCGCAGAACATGATG
>CALBTS010000841.1 GCA_937968035.1 uncultured Methanomethylovorans sp. | reverse complement strand
CTCTAATATGTGAATTATTCCTTTTAAGCACTCTTCTAAAGGCATGTTCTGCGAGAAAAGGCTGGTGATCCTTAATATAGTTGAATCCGATTGCGCTTAATTCGTCTGTATCAAATGGACGTGTAGGGTATGGCAAACAGTTTGTTGGAGAAGGCTCATTTGAGCACCACTCAGCCCAGATTTTTTGATACGTAGACTCAAGATGCCTTGTAAAAACGGGTCCATTACAAATTGGAGAATTAGCCATTGTTTCACGTAAAGAGCTACGGATGAAAGATAGTTTATCAACATCTGAAGCCAGACTAACTGCAATATTCAGGAATTCCTCTTTTGTAGAAGCAGCCCACTCCTGCCTCCCAATTGTGTTCAGGTATGCCTTTGTCTGGCGTCCGATGGGGGTGTCGTAAGAAAGTGTTATTACCGGCACCCCCATCCAGAGTGATTCACAAGTTGTTGCGCCGCCGTTGTAAGGGAAGGTATCGAGCGAGATGTCCATATCTCCGTATTCCGCCAGCATCTGTTCATGGGTTGAAGAAATTCTTAGCTCCAGACGATCTGAAGGTATTCCGAGGGCAGCAAATCTGGCTACAAAGTCCTCCTTTACTCTATCTTCCTTGAATGATTTTGATTTAAGCAAAAGTCTGGAGTTGGGAACTGCAAACAGTACTTTTGACCATAGCTCAAGCAGATCAGGTATCATCTTGTGTATTGCATTAAAGGAGCCGAATGTTATGTAGCCATTTCTTTTAAATGGAAGTTCTGCTACGGGAGGAGAATAGGGCTGAGGCTCATAACAAAACCTTATGTCCGGGAGTCTGATAATTTTTTCTGCAAAATATTCGTCATCTGATTCAGGGGTGGTAACCGGGTCGCTTATAAAATAATCCATGGCAGACATTCCAGTGGTATTGAAATAACCGATCCACGAAACCTGTACAGGTGCTGGTCGCCGTGCAAAAAGTGCCAGGCGGTTAAAACCTGTGTGTCCGGCAAGATCAACAAGTATGTCTATTCCATCATCCCTGATTAGTGATTCAACTTTTTCATCAGGCTGAAGAGAAATATCCCGGTAACATACTGCATGACCTGCAAACTCTTCTGTCATTGCATCGCAATTAGGGAATGCATTGTAGAGAAATATATCAAACCTGCTTTTGTCATGGTTGGCAAGAACCGGTCGTAAATGATATCCCACAGGGTGCATCCTGAAGTCACCAGATACATAACCTATGCGGAGTTTTCTTAGTGGTGCGGGAAAGTTGAAATGTTTTCTTGCCATTTTGGTGAACCGTTTTGTATATGTTTCAGCCCAACATACTGATTCTTCATATATTTCACGTTGGGTAATGTTATTCATCAGATTAAGTAAAAACAGAATTGCAGAATGAGTAGAAAGATTTTTTTCAAGCTCAATGGATTTCCGAAAATACGTCAACCCTTCGTTAGTCCTTCCGTAACTCATCATTACATGGCCATACGTTCCATAGGCCGACGAAGATTTCAGGTTTATTGATAGAATCTTATCGCAAATTTCAAGCGCTTCTTTATTGCATTGCTTGCTTGCAAGA
>CALBTS010000840.1 GCA_937968035.1 uncultured Methanomethylovorans sp. | reverse complement strand
CTGCAGCAGAAGGCGCAGTCAACAGGTAAACAGGCAACCCAGGAAGTATCTTCCAATCTTATAGTGAAGAACATTGAAGGCGTACGCGCAAAGGATAGTGCCGTAGTTCTGTCATCAACTATTGACCTTTTAAGGCTGAAAGTTGGTTTGAATGTAGGCAGTGCCTCAGTAGACGTAAACCAGGTAGTTATCTCTATTACTGATGGTACCACTGCCAATAACCTAGTATATGCAGGCAACTCAAAGTCATATGCAACTGTAGGTGCGTCAGATGGAGCAATGGATAGTTTTGGTGATAGTGCAGCCACAAATCTTCAGAAGTTAATTACAGCTAATACTACGGCAAGCAGCACTTTTAACAACGCCGACCATTACTTTACCGTAGATCGGATAAGGGATGAAGACGCCTCTTTCTCCCAATCAAATCCTGTGATGAACACTGGTGACCTTATAAACGTATACATAGCAACAACGTCATCAGCTGCGGCTTCTGCTGGATATGACTATGTGGGTACCACGGGTACTTCAGGGGTCCTTAAACCATCCGGCCTTAACCTGGTGCCAAGGACTGTTGTCAATATCATCCTGACCCCGGAGTCTGGTGTAGTGACAAATGCTGATTTCGTGACACCTTCGTCATATGGTGTTAAGGAAACAGTGCAGCTGTATCCATGATCAGGCAGTGAGCAAAAAGAGGCAATACAATGGCCAGAGAAAGATCCTCTTTAAGAGATAATACCAGTGCCCAGATAGGCATTGGTACTCTTATCATTTTCATAGCCATGGTACTTATAGCTGCAGTTGCTGCCTCTGTGCTCATACAAACTTCCGGTGTGTTACAACAAATGGCACAGTCTACCGGAAAACAGGCCACTCAGGAAGTCTCGTCCAATCTGGTGGTAAAAAGCATCGAAGGTATACGGGCTAAGAATAGTTCAACATCCATGGCTGAGAACATCTCTCTCCTTAAGATGAAAGTTGGACTTAATGTCGGCAGTTCTCCGGTCGATCTTAACCAGATGGTTATTTCCATCTCAGACGGAGCCAACAATAATGATCTTATATATGGTAACAACGAAAAGTCATATGGAACTGCGATGAGTGATTTTTCAAGCAGTGCAAGCGCAGATACTAATCTGGAAAAATTGCTGACCTCTACCCAGGCTTCTCCGGGAGACAATGCAGCGTACTTTTTCACTGTGTCCAAGATCCGTGATGAGGACGTGTCCTTTTCGCAAGGCTCTCCTATTATGAATACGGGGGACCTCGTGACGATCTATGTGTCAACAGTTTCAGGTGGCGACCTTGAATATACGACCGTTGGCCCTGTAACTACGAGCGGTTCCCAGAAAGATTCAACTCTTGATATCGGACCAAGAACAACGGTGAACTTGGTCTTTACTCCGGAAGCTGGAACAGTAACAAGTGTAGATTTTGTTACTCCTTCTTCCTACGGCACCAGGGAAACCATACAATTATATCCCTAAGGTGATATCACCTTTTTTATCAGAGGTGTTAATATCCCGAAAGGATCGATTCTCTTTATAGTATTGCTACTTTTAGTTTCTCAGGCAATGGCAGAAGCCGTTTATGAGAATGATGTGCAACTGGAAAAAGATGGTCTTACATTGACCATATTTGAAACATACAATTTAAGTGATGCACGTGAATTCAGACTATCCCTGGACGTTGATAACGATTCTCAGGTGACTGAACTTGAGATCGCTTCTTTTAAAGAATCATATCTTGCGTCAAGAAGTTCACAGTTCATGGAATATGTTAAGGTTAATGATGGTAATGTAACCTTGTACATGGATTCCATCTCTCTTAATTTGTACAATGCTACAGGAAATGTCACCCAGGACCCTCTTTATGTTAATACGGCCATTAAATATGGCATTACTCCTGAGCTTGGGGCAGGTGATCATTCTTTGTGGATCATTGGCCACCCTCTCATAGAGAGGATGAGCATAAGCCTGCCTGAAGGCACAATACTTGTTTCTAATGATGGACTGGACAATGTCACAATAGTGAAGGATGATCCGGTAGAACTGGAAGGTAGAAGTGGCATACGCAGCTTTATGGTGGGTAACAGATCTACATTTGAATATGCCACTACTGTAGAGTTCCGAAATCCCCATTTTTATGAACGCGGATATGTTCTGCCTCTTCTGATAGGTATTGAATTGCTTCTGGTCATTTTTGTTATTTATATGAGAAGAAAGCGTTAAATAATATATTTGTATTATTATAATATGAGTTAAATGAGATATCCAAACTTATTCCTCATATTGTGCATTTTCATTTTTTCCATCTACGTAAGTGGCTGTTCAAGCCAGGAACCTTCAGATGCAGTGAACACTACGATCATTGAGTTCCTGGAAGCTGTGAATGCAGATGACTGTGATCTGGCTTTCAGTATGTATGAAGGCAAGGATTTTCTTGTCCCTGCCAGCATAGAAATGACCTTCAAGAACAAGAAATTCTCTCCAGGTGGTCTTATAGAAGTGGTGATCACTTCACAAGAGCACACTGACAATGTTGCGGTTGCTACGGCGGAATGCACAGTGGCAAAACTCGATGAAGATGGTAACGAGATCGAAAGAACTCTTCTTCCTGTATACTTCAAGCTTCAGTACACAGAACTTGGATGGATCATAATCAGGGTCGCTTTCTCTGGTCCCCTTGAACTCTCTGAAGATGATCTTGTGACCATAGAGGTTCCAGAGACTCCTATTGATCCTATTACAGAGAACGCTGTACCCATAAGTATATTTTCGGTAGTGCTTTTCGGTTCTGGTATATATCTCAACCAGAAGGAAAAACAAAAACACAAGAATGGTAGCAGGACCGTGGATACCAGCAATGCTACTCCCATGCCGAAGGAATCTCTTGTCCAGTTCATCAGGATCGTTCCTTCACAACAAGTTGTGGCAGGTGGGAAGACAACTATTGATGTATGGGTAAAGAATTTCTCTCAGCAGCCATACGAGAACTTCGCTGTAAAAGCAAGATTCCCTAATACTGTGGATATCAAAGATATCGCTCTTTTCTTCGGCTCCATACCTGCTGGCCAGGCAGTGAAACAAAGCTGGACATTTGTACCCAAGATGCAAGGATGGCTTGGGTTGGAAGAGCCCACTATCGTGTTTGAGTACCTGGGTACTAAATATGCCGGAACTTTGGATACGGTATGGGTCCCGGTTCAATGAATGCTGCTATATGGAGGCATTATGGTCAAGGAAGATGTAACTGGTGGTCTGGAAAAAGGATATGGTGCAAAGGACGCTATGTCAAAACTTAACAAGCTGATAGCATTACGTTTTAACGATAGCTCAGGAAGCATGGTCAAAGATCAGGCTGATGTCTCTCTAAGGTCTGTTGTGGAAGAGATCATCATCTCACCAGAAAAAGGAAGTACAGAGGATACTGTCGTTTGTGCTGATCTCAAGAACTGTGCTAGTTCATCTGTAAATGATGCCGTGACCGATCAACAGGAGCAACGATCATCTGTTATGTCTGTAGAAACAGATCCTGGGCAGGAATGGCATAATAAACTGAACGAATTGGCCTCCACCAGTTTTGAGGAAGTGTCGTATGAATCATGCGAATTAAAGCTGGAAGGTCCCAAGCCTCTGGTGCAGCCGGATGTTCCTGCACAAGCTCCCCTCCCTCCATCCCATCCAGTTACAAATACAAGTACAATTGTTCGTGAGCCAGCTGGACGATCAGCGATCGATCCAAAATCGAATACAATATTGAAAAAGAAAGAAGATGCAATTAAGTCTATTCCAGATAAGGACCAAGAAAGTGCCGTTCTTGTCCAAAATGGGAAAGTAAAAGAAACATCAGTTCCGGACAGAGAAAAACAAACACAGACCTCAGATAAGATCACAAAGGGCATTGCCAGGGACGTGGGTAACAAGCCTCTCTTGACCGAGGACATTGTAAGCATTATGGATAAGCTGGATTCAATTGCGTCCGAAATGAAGAAGAAAGAGCTTCCACGGGCTGCAACTATGCGCCTGACAGCGGCTGAAAAGCATATTCCTCAACAGCAAATGAATGGGAATATAAAGCAATCTTCTTTTGATGCTCAAGTCAAAAAGGCTCAGAGCGTTGAAAATGATCTACCTGCAAAAGTGGCTGTGCTCTATTCCGAAGCCCATGTTGCACATTTGCCTAAAAATACTAATGTGCAGGACATGGAACGTCCCGAGCGTCTTACAAGAGCCATGGATTATCTGCAGCGTAGTGGTGTTTTCGGTGAAAGGTGTGATCTTATCACAGGTAAATATCCTGCTTCAGACCAGGACCTTTTACTGGTCCATTCCGATGAGTATGTCAAGTTCGTCAGATCATACACCCTTTCAGGTGGGGGTTTTCTGGGTGACAGTACCTACATGACATCCAATACATTTGAAGTTGCAGGACTTGCCGTGGGATCAGCCATACAGGCCGGAGAACTTGTGTCTTCAGGAAGATACTCTGCAGCCATGGTGATGATAAGGCCCCCGGGTCACCACGCAGGCGTGGATAAGTACAGGGGATTCTGCATTTTTAACAACGTAGCTGTTTTAGCTCGTTATCTGCAGAAGAAAAAGGGTGTTTCAAAGATAATGATAATTGACTGGGACGCTCATGCCGGCGATGGCACTATGGAAATATTCTACAATGACCCCACAGTTATGTTGGTGTCCTTGCATCGTGACCCACATGATTTCTATCCTCGCAGAGGTTTCAGTTCTCAGACCGGAGAAGGGCCAGGTGTAGGTTACACGGTCAATGTGGAAATGCCAGTGGGGGCAGGAGATGAAGAATATGCTTTTGTTTTTGATGAGCTTGTGATCCCTCTTTTGCATAGTTTCTCACCGGATTTTGTAATATGCAGCTGCGGGTTCGATGCCTATTACAAGGAACAGCACATAAAGCTGAATCTTACTTCTGCAGGTTATCACATGATGGCAAAGAAGATCATGTCTGTCATGAATGGGAACTTTGTGCTGGTAATGGAAGGAGGCTATCACAAGTTCAATGGGCATCTTACTCATGTGGTCATCAATTCATTGCTTGGACTACCTGATCCTATAGCTGATACTCTTAAAACTACGGAATATGAACGGAATCAGCAAAAATTGGTCATGAACGAAACAGAAAAAAAGATATCGTATGTTAAAGGAATGTTAGGAATTCAGGACCAATAAAGAGGTAGAATGCGTAGCACAGGTGTCATATTCAATACTAATCACGAGCTTCATGATTATATGCTGAAAGGTTTTCCAAGTCCGGAAAGCCCTGCAAGGTTACAAAGGATCATGCAGCATTTCAGAGATAACAAAGTACTTGAAAATAACAACTGTAAAGTTCTGAGTCCTGTAAGTGCTTCTGTTAAGGATATTCTGCGTGTGCATACAACGGATTATTTTTCTTTTGTACAACAGCGTTCGCTAAATGGTGCTGGATGGCTTGGTAATGATACCTACCTGTGTGAAGGGTCTATAGAGGTCTTGTTGCAGGCTGTGGGGTCCGTACTTGAAGCAGGTAAAGCTGTTGCAACAGGGGAATGTGACCATGCTTTTGCTATGATAAGACCCCCAGGTCATCATGCTTATACCAATAAGCACAGTGGATTCTGTGTTTTCAATAATGCTGCGATCCTTGCAAGGTACCTGCAGCAGATCCACTCCTGTTCAAAGATCGCTATTGTCAATATAGATGCCCATGCTTCAGATGGTACTCAGGAGATATTCAATGCAGATCCATCTGTCCTTTGTATTTCTGTACACCAGACCCCATCAGATTTTTATCCGTTCAAGGGTTTTATTCGGGAAATGGGCTTTACGCCAGCCGTGGGGTACACATTGAACATGGAAATGCCACCAGAGGCAGGAAACTCTGAATATTATATTTTCTTTGAGGAGATCGGCCTTAAGGTACTTACGCAGTTCGATCCGGATGTAGTTATCCTGGAATGTGGTTTTGATTCTTATTACAAAGAAAAGCTTGCTAAGCTGAACCTGACGGTGGATGGCTATTATGGTATAGTTTATAGTATTTGCAGCAGGTGGCATACCATTGCACTGCTGGAGGGTGGTTATCACGATGACATTGGCCTGCTGGCGGATGTGGTATTGCAGGCATTGGCAGGTAACAGGTATACTAAAGATGAGGTTGATCAAATGCATTTACTGGCTTCCCGCCAGAGCTCCTGCAGACGCATATTTGAGAACAAGCTAAATGAACTTAAGAATTTGATGTCATCTTACTGGGAAATTTAACATATCCAATTTGGTGCTTATATGATAGATCTTGCTTGCTATGATGGTGGACTGAGGTTCTTCAAACTGAAATACCCATATGAACTTGATAAGCTTAAGATAGGCAGTTTCGATTATTTCAATAAACATCTGGGCATGAGCGACTACATGGGTAACTTTAGCAGTTGGCTCAAAAGACAATCAGTGACCCTTATAGTTGGAATAGACGATGTCACTATCGTAGGCTGGGTAATGACAGAAAGATGGAATCAGAATGCCAAGGATGGACGGTCTGTCCACGTGCTGCGAGGTATCGAAGTGTCTCCTTCTGTCTCACGTAAAGGTATCGGCAAAGCCTTATTTTTGCTAAGTTTCAAGACCTGTCCGGGACATATGCTGACCAAGCCGGTAAACTCTATAGCAAAGGCTTTTTTCCTGTCTCTGGGTTTCCAGGAGCCGACTAAAAATTGCCCGGTGGATCTTAGTAGCTATCCTGGCTATCTTTTCCTTCCCGAAGGTCATGAATCAAAGAGTATTTCTGCTGAACTCAAAATTAACAAAGGAGGAATATTAGAAAGCCAGAAAGACCTTTCTATAAAAGATGTATTCAGACCTGCATTTACTTCAGTTTCTATTCATGATCCTGAAATAATGACTTCAAAGGACAGTACGGCGGTCAGAGATACTCTGGAGCATGACCTATTAAAAACTGGATCCAGGACAGAAGCTGATGTTCATAGTGTACGATCTTCCTCTTCCGGTTGCAGTCCTATTGATCAGTTTGCTCCAGATACAACTGCTTCTAAGAACAGAGAATTTTTGAAGGAACATAAAATGATGAGCCCGTGCAGTTGTGGTGAATACATGACACATAAGTATGCTGTGTCAGGCAGTTCTCCAGGTTTTCTTTTTATATGCACTGCATGCGGAAATGAAAGATATTTCTTAAAAAATAAGTGATATCTTTACCTTTCTGTTTTTTTCTTTTTCACGTTTTAATTTGCCTCACTAACCGGCAAACGAATAGAAACTATTTTATTAGGGCAATACTATATATTATATTATTATAATTTAATACTAAATGCATGTAGGGAAAATATGGCACAGGAGCAAGGTATTGCAAAAGTAGATCTTAATTACATCTTCAAGGCTGTCATTATGGGAACTTCCCTTTACTCTGATAACTGGGAGAAAGGAGTACTTTATCTCACTAACCTTAATCTCTGGTTCTCGGAAGGGAAAGGCTGGTCCACTATTCCGCTCAAGAACATCACTATGGTGGGAAGAGAGGTTCCAAATACCATTAGGCTGAAAGCGCAGCGTGGCATAGGTACGAACCATGTGCTGATCATCGACTACCTGCAGCCTTCCAGTGTTAGTGCTGAATCATATGCATCATCAGTGGCGCTGTTGGGAGGTAATGAAGCAGTAATTAACACTTTGAAAGCTTATCTCCAGCCAATGTGTGGCACTCCTCCGAGGTCTCAGTCCCTTTCTGATATTGACAAGAAACTACTCTATATGCTCTACACAGGGATCAATGATATGATGAAACTTTCCTTCCTTATAGGGACGGATAATGAAACTCTTGCTGGCAGTTTTAAGAACCTCAGGGATCAGGGACTCTGTGATACAATGGGAAAACTGACACAAGAGGGTATGACAAAGATCAAGGAGCTGATGTAATGGTTATCTCTAAGATATTTTCTTTAGCAGGAGGGTTCTGATATGAGTGATATGCCTCCAGGCTTGCCCCCTTTTATGACCTCACAGGCAGGTGGTCCTCCGCCCATGGCTTCAGGTGGCAGTTTTGCTCAGTCTCTTGGTGCGTTTGGTACCATGTTGAAGATACAGGAAACTATCAGCACCAGATTCCCGATCTCAAAAGTACCCTGGAAAGATACTCGTGTTTTCCTGCGTGCGCATACCATTGAATCGATCAGGTCCACACCTTTGTATGGTTTTATGATGCGCTTGTTCAAGGAAGTGGGTCTGGGGGACATGCAGCTTGTAGGATATGCGCCTATGCATTATGTGTTCGCAGTTCCAGGCTGTCCTGTTTGTAACATCTATCCCGCCCTCCATAACCAGAAAGTGTGTGTAGCTACCACGGATGCTTTGCACAGGTTCTTCAAAGAGGAGCTAGAGCTGGAATGTATGGTCGAGGAAACAGAATGTGTAAAAGACAGTGGGGCAGTTTGCAAGTTCAAGGTATCATTGCAGCCTATTTCTGCTTATCAGATCCTCCTTGATGATAATGACAGATTGATCCTCTCCGGGAAAAGACCTCAGGCTATGGAACAGCCTGAGCTTGTCAGCAGGGTGGAGATACTTACTATCTATAAACTTCTTGATCGCGGAAAACTTTCTGACATCGGTGAAGCTTACATGCAATTTGCAGGCAGTATGCCGGTAAAAGAAAAAATATTCGATCCCCCATGGAAGACAGCAGAGGAGCTCAGATCCATTATTTCCAAGCATGGTGCTTTTGGCGCTGCTTTTGGGGAAATGGCTTCAAAAGTACAGTCTGTGCCGTCCCCTGCTCCAGCGGTGCCTCAGGCTCCTTCTATGCCGTCTGCATCGTCTGTCTCGCCATCATCACCTGTTCCTCCCGCTCCCTCGGTTCAGGAACAGGCATCGAAGATCAAGGATGAAGCAAAGAATGCAGGAAGCTTTGCTGAGCTTATAGCGAAGATGAAAAAACAAAACTGAGGCTTGAACATGGTTTGTGAATCACGAAATGATAAATGTGACCTTATCTGTCGATTTACCGGAGAGATGGTACGTGTCATTACTGACAGTTCTCATTATAGAGGAGAATGCCTGATGGTCGATACAAGATCTAATGATATTTTTCTCAAGGATGTTGTACGTAAGGTAGATTCCGGTTGGGTCAAAGTAACTGATCTTATGTTGATATGCGGATCTTCGGTTGAGGTCATTTACATTGAATTGGGTTATCCTTTCGAGGTAAATGAGTCGCTTATACTCTCTGTGGAGAACGGTCAGATAAATCGTAGCTTGGATATTGAAAATGATCCTAAGCTGGAGGGACTGTTATGAGCGAAGAGATCAGGATCCCCACAGGTATAGCTGGCCTGGACAGGGTAATAGAAGGTGGTGTGCGGGATAAGAGCACACTACTCATTGTAGGCTCAAGTGGTACCGGCAAATCCACTTTTGCAATGCAGTATCTTGCTTACGGTCTTGAACATGGGGAAAATGCTCTTTATGTTAGCATGGAAGAGCCAGCGGAACAGATCCTCAGGGAAGCCCGCATGCTTGGTTTCAATTTAGATAGATACTATAACAAAGAACTTTTCTTCTTCCACTCTAAAGGAAAGGACTTTGTTAAACTGGTCGATGAACAGTTGCCGGCACTTGTGGAAGCTAATAAGGATTATGCTGTAAAGACACGTGTGGTCATTGACCCCCTTACTCCACTTATCTGGGCCATTCAGGATAAGCAGGAACAGAGGGATATCATCACGAAACTGTTCTATACATTGAAGCAGCTTGGCCCGGTGCTTATAACTACTGAAGAACATGCATCTCCGGGAGAAACGGTAGGTGAGGATGTGCTTATACCTATCTATATGTCCGACGGTGCTGTCCATCTTTCCTACAGGCCTATCGGCGGCGCTTTTAACCGGGCTCTTGAGATCATTAAAATGCGTGCTACAAGACACGGGGAAGAGGTTTATCCATATATCTTTGTCCGTGGAATAGGTGTTGTTGTAAGGACCACTCCTCTTGTTTCAGCTGAAGATGCAAATAAATATGATGATATGTTCGACAAAGCGATCAGGACGGCAGCTGACCTCGGTGCTTCTGAAAGCCTGCTTGAACGCATAGAGTATGTGAAGAAGAACTGGGCATATTCCTTCTCACCCAAAGAAACTCTCCAGATATTCTTTGAATCCCAGGGACTTACCGGTTCCATTAGAAAAGAGGATGTTGCAAAACGTAAACAGGAAGCTCAGTACATAGCCGAGCATGCAGGCGAGCAATCTGCTTTCCTTGCAGATGTTGAAAAGACACTTGTTGGTCAAGAGCAGATGTCCGTTGTTCCAAAACAGAAGACTGAAGGTCTTATTGATATCGAGGAGCTTAAGGAACTTGAAGAGCTTGTGAAATAAGCATATCTGGTGTGGTGCCGATGGCAGTGAAAAAAACAAAAGAGGACCTTGAGGACGTATCTCTGCTAAAGTTCGCACTGGTATCCCAGTTGAAGAGGACCTACGAAACAAGCGATGTGGATATATTGCTGTTTGCGGGAGTCGATGGAAAGATATATGCTTCGTATATCCCAGACAGTATTGGCCCTAAGATATTCGAACTGACAAATCTCATTACCAGCAACTTGTTGCATATAAGTCAGCAGCTCTCCATGGGTTTGCAGCAATCAGTGATCGAATATGATTTCGGCACTGTGATCTTCTCATCTGTGGGAAGAGGCGCATTGCTGATCTCATTGTTCACTAAGAAGATAGACCTCTCTCAGAACATGCGAAAAATAGAGATCACAAGGGACGTCATGCAGCACCTTTTCGAGCAAAAGCCTATGACAGAGGCTCAGCTCTCCAAATACCCGGAAGATGTTTCCAGAGAACTAAAGGAACTTGCTAAATGCGTATTCAATGAAATGTACACGCAGTCTTCTGAATATAAAAAGAATATGGAGATACTTAGCGACATCAAAAAGAAGATAACAGGTGTTATGGGACGCGGAGAAGTTGATCAGGTTCTTGCTATGGCTTTTAATGAAATTGCCTCTTCTCCTAAATGGATGACGGAAAAATTATGGCCATTGCTACTGGAAATGGTTATCAATGACCAGATACGTCCGCTACATGGCGATTACATTGCTGATGTTTGTATGGCCGAGTGGATACCTGACATCAAGCGTAAGCTTGAGTCCTTTGTATAAAAACGGATGTGGATAAAAACGGATGTGGATGTATGGTAAAAGTTACTGATCTGAAAAACAAGCTGGAAGATGGCTCATGTTGCATCGAGTCATGCGAGACCGACATCACAGGAAATAAGCCTGATATCCAGGCAGAGGTCACAGATTTTTCTCTTTCATCTTCTTCTTTGGCAGAGGCAGATGTGCCTGGGTCAAATGTTGATGACAATTTATCCCAAAAGGTTGCTGAACAACCATCTGAAGATAAACCCCTGATCATTTATGACGATGCAGCTTTTCAGCTTATTCAGCAAAAACTTGCTTATTTTGAAGATAGGTTCTCTGCAGTCCAGCTAAAGATAGATGAAGGTCTTTTGCAGAGTTCTGGCTCTTTGAATGCATTGAAAGATGAGATCTCCTCTCTGGCTTCGAACAGAGAACTATCTAAATTGAGAAAAGAATTCGATTCATTCCACAAAAAACTAAGCAGGGTGGCACGGGAAGAGGACGCCCTCAGTAGCCAGTCCCTCAACGCTGCCAAAGTCCCCCCGGATGTGCTCCAGATCACCTATTCAAAAACATTGAATGACCTTTACGGAGCAATGTTAAATATATATGGCGACAGTGAAGCAGAAGATATCGTTAATTCTATCAGGGATAATGTTCGCGGGTTCAGTGCAGGGGTGGATTTCTTCCGGTTCGAAGAGGGAACCTTTATTGTAAAAGAGCTTTCACAGGCCATACAGTCCCGATTGGTTTCGACAAAACAGATCCATGGCACCTATGTAGAAATATTTAAAAGAATGGCAGAATATGTGCCAAACTATGAATCCCAGGATTTCCGGTCATTTGTAGAAACAGGTAGCAGAGAATATTCAGTTGAGAAAATAGCTGAGCATAATCATCGTCTTAAGGATCTGGAATGCCTTGTGAACAAATATTTACAGGAATTGAACAATGTTTCTGAGAACATGGGATTCGTGGCCCAGCTACAGAACCAGCAACTTGAGGAGATCAAGGCCAAATCAGAGGATATTATCAATATAAAGGACCAGATCTCGGGCCTTTCGAACGCCGTAAACTTGCATACTCGTCTTTTCAAGAAACTAAATGGCAATCTGGAAACTATTCGCTCACAGCTCGAATTGATCGAATCAGGTTCAGACAACAAGGTGGTGGCTCAGGAAATTCTCTCGATTTCCTCTGAAATTTCCCAGGCTGTACCATCACAGCCCGAAATTGCAGCTCTCGCTGCATCTTTGAATGATCTGAGAGAGCAAACATCATTGATGGTATCAGAACTATACTCGCGGGTAGATTCTGTATTCTCGGATGTTCATGGTATTGAAAGTGTTTCCAGAGAAGTGGCTTCATTGCAGGAGCAACTTCAAAACCTACGTTCGGACATGCAGGAAGATGTGATGTACATAGATCTGGGTGATATTGAGGAAGTTATTATCAATGAAGATAGACCTGATCTTCATGAATGTGATATGTTTATTGACCTGGATGAACTGGATGACTTGCATGAGTTCTCAGGAGTAGTTGTAAGCACCCTGGCAGATGCTGGTCCATCGACATTGAAACAACTTCATAGATCTCTGATATCCTCTGATGTGAAAATGGATGAAAAAGAGTTAATGCAGATATTGGATGAGGCTTTATCTTCGGGTTCGATCACTTCGCACAGAAAAGGAAGGTACCTTTACTACAGTGCGAACAAAGGATAAAAAGTGGCCCTATACAACATATCTCATGGGGATCGTGCAAATGCAGGAAATGGAGAAAATACACCAGGCAGGGGATATCTCTTATGCTCTTCTCATGTCATCTGAGGCAGTTGATACTCTTAATATCGATGTAGGTGCTGTTGACAGGGAGGGTTTCATCTATTTTCATCAGAAGTTTGGAATGCCGTATAAATTCCTACTCAAGAGATCCATTGAATCAGGTCATTTCCTATTTGTGTCCATAGCCGGAAATGATAAACTCATAGGATTTGCAAGATTTGAGAAACTGGAGGAGCAGACTGAAAAAGAGATAAAGGGCAAGATGAATGTTGTCAGTCCTTCTTTATTCCTGTTGCGTAGTATGGAAGTTCATTCTTCTTTCCGTAACTGCGGAATTGGCAGGGTCTTGTTCTCAACAGCTGTATACTATCTTAAGGGTAATGTTCTCACAATTCCAGACAATCCTGAAGCTGCAAGCTTTTTCAGTAAAAAGCTTGGTTTTACAGAGGTTACAGATCCCATTGGCAATTCCAGGCAAAAGTACGAAGGGTATCTGATGCTGGCATATCCCAGAGCTGTTGCTTTATGGCATGAGATAGCAACCAGATATCCAAGGATTGTATATCCTGAGTTGATCGATCTTTATGAATCACTAAAATTCCGTCTTAATATGGGTAAAGTAATACCCTGTAATGATATCAAAAGGTTTGATACCTTGCTTGGGGAGTGTGATGGTATGTTATCCGGTGTTATGGAAAAGGAAATGAACCGTCTGCTTAATGAATTGCGGAGATGCGCCGGATGTAATGCTTAAAAAATGGTGTGTTTTGATTCTTAGTCTTTCAGTATATAATTATTATGGAGGATAATGTGGCAAACATAGATTCTCAGAAACTGCGCAGACAACTGCTTACATTATACAATAAATATCATTTGCCTCCTATGAAAGTGCAATATACCGAACAATCCATATCTGCTGCAGATTGCTCTGCTGCTATTGACCAGATCACAGACCATTTGCTCCAAAGCACAAAAAAGAAGTTACGGCAGGAGGTAGCTCAGGCATTTAAGCAGAGTGAAGATCCTGAGATCCCATATTTTGCTGTGATCATGGATATTATGCAATTCATGAATGAATTTGTGGGAGATCCCCATACCGTTGAGCTCATCTTCGTACGTGTCAATAATGAAGTAGCACGCAGGAAACTTGAACTCGATAAAAAGACGTACTATTCTGACAGACAATGGACCAGCGAAGTTTCTGAAGGCGCTATTCAGCAACTAAGGGATGCAGGTACAGAGAGAGATTACATCTTGCTGGTGGACAAACTGCTTGAAACACTCTCAACTTCAGTTAACGATCAGGAGATCGGTATAGCGCGCATAAGGCTTTTGAACATCGTTCGGAAACATACCCAGCATGAGCTGAAAGATGTCTGAGAATGGATACGCAGGTGGAACAGTCCCAATATCAGGGTGGATCATAGGGTGTAGTGGTAAATCCATCCAATGATATTTTGAGATCATGTTTCCCTGCAACAAAATCTCTTCCTCTGGATTTTATTATTTTGACGTATCGCCGTTCATCATTATCTTTTTGATCATGGCTTCCCAGTTCGATCACCGCATCGGAAAGATGGCTCAGGATACTGGTGTTGATCTCTCCTCCTGTTAGATCCCCTGTCATCATAAGCAGCGTATCCGAGGCTGCAAAAGCTCGGAGCAAATTCACAAAGAAAGATCTTTTTTCTAAAGGAAGCAATTCTCTTCCGTCCTCAAAGGATGGTGAAATGCATAGTAACACTGTTGCAGGGTCAATGACCACCCTGTTGGGATTATCATGTGCAAGGGTATGAAAGTACTTGAGGGTTGCATAATCTCCTTTTGCAAGTATCTCTCTATCCAGTTCAAGGAATTTCAGCTTGCCGCATTTCAATGGTTCGTCATCAAAGAAGGAGTAGTTCTGTGAGATGCGCACTAATTTATCCGGAGGTTCGGACAGTACTGTGATATAAATACATTTCTCTCCGGCTTTTGCAGCTGTGAACAACGACTGTAAGCATGTAAGGGTGCGCCCGCTTCCAGTGGGGCCTGCTATCAACATACTTGATCCTTGCATAAGACCACCATGAAGTATAGCATCCAGATTTGGTATGTATGTGGGAGATAGCATGTAGCCACCTTATTATAATATCTGTGGTGTTTAGATAGTTATATATTTATCGAAATAAATGTTTATGTGCTTTGTTGCAGCTGTGCAAGAGCAGTATATATTTCCAATGTTCACATCATATTTACAATGCAGAACCCTTTCAAATCCATTAAATGTTGATCATCATGCCTGTACCAGAATTTGATATTAATATTATTGCTTTGCTGAACGATCTTGATGATCGTTTAAAGCTGTTGGAGTCAAGAGTTACAGAAGTCGAAATGAGATCTTCTCCCCCTATAGATGATAAAATGGCTTTGTTCCTTACAGTTCCCGATTCTATCCGCAAGTCACTTTTTGCAGTATCCAGTCTGGTTTCATGTACTGCTGATGAAGTAAGTGAGATCACGGGTCGTCATAGGTCTATAGAGAACAAATACCTCAATGAACTCCATAGGTCTGGATGGTTAAAGAGAGACAGAAAGGGTAAGAAGATCTTCTATTCATTGAAAAAGAAATTAGATGGAGAGAGGCATGAAT
>CALBTS010000839.1 GCA_937968035.1 uncultured Methanomethylovorans sp. | reverse complement strand
AGATCGTATTCGGTGACTGGAGTTCAGACGTGTGCTCTTCCGATCTTTCCATGTCTAGTATCTATTATCTGTGATAGATGCAACTCCTCCATAAGTGGGCCAAGGGTTTTTGCCCTTTCTTGGGTAAAGTCAGTATTATGAATTAGTATAAGAAGCTTTTTATAGAATGGTTCGAGTTCTTCTGCAAGAATTTTTAGAGAATTGATGTCTCCCTTTTCAGTAACGTATGCCTGAGAGAGAGCCGGAAGGATTGATCTCGTAAGTCCATCAATCATTTTATTGTTACACTTAACATGAATGACTTTAAAGAACAGTTCAAGAGCATCAGAAAAGTCTGTAAATGCAGGCTGGATATTACTTGAGAATATTTTCTCAAGGTTAACAGTCAATTGTGTCTTAATTCTATTCCAGTTGTACATGGTCAATTGATTTGAAAGGATTATTCTCCACTTCTTTTGGTTACACAATAATTTGTTCTGCAAGTAATTTTGCTTGCTCAATAACCGTCTGAACTGCCTTTTCCTGCTTATCGGGAGGATAGCCATATCTCCTAAGGATCCTTCTGATATTTCGCCTCAAAGTCGCTTGGACGCTCTCCTTTATTGTCCAGTCAATGGTAGTGCTGTTACGGACACTTTGAAGGAGCTCCCTGGCTATTGTTCTGAGTATATCGTCTCCAAGAATAGCTACAGCACTATCATTGGTCTCTAGAGCATCGTAGAAGGCAAGCTCCCGATAATCAAGTCCCAATTGCTCGCCTCTCCTGTCGGCCTCCCTCATCTCCTTTGCTAGAGGTATAAGGAACTGCTCTATAAAGGCTACCGTATCCACCATACCGTTATGATACTTTTGGATAGCATCTTCGAGCCTCTCGGAGAACTTCTTCCCTTCGGTCAGATTGAATTGCAGACGTTTCCTGATCTCATCCTTCAACAATCGCTTTAGCAACTCTGCTGCCAGGTTTTTACGCGGCATATTCTTCAGCTCTGCCAAAAATTTGTCATCCAGTATCTCAATACTTGGCTTCTTTAATCCCGCCGCATCAAATACATCTATCACATCATCAGTTGTTATCGCCTTCGATATGAGCTGTTTAATAGATGTTTCAAGTTCCTCATCAGTCCCAGCCCCACGTCCGGTAACCTTTATGATTCTCGCGCTCACAGACTGAAAGAATGCAACATCATCTCTTATGGAAATAGCTTGCTCATTGGGAACTGACAATGCAAACAGCTTGAGTAACTTCTTGACATTATGGATAAACCTCTCTGCTCCATCATCAAGCGACAGAATATAGTCTGCTGCCCCAGGTAGGAACCTGAACTTTTCTTCGGGTGTGGGCAGTTTGTGAAATCTCCTGAAGTCAAAATCCCAGAACATTTGCACCAGCACTTCGTAGGTCTCGAGCATCTTGGCCACAGCTTCTTCCTGGTCAAAAGTGGGCTTGCCTTCTCCTCCGCTTGAGGTATAATCGTGCAGTGCTTTTTTGAGGTCCTGGGCAATACCCAGGTAGTCAACCACGAGGCCACCTGCCTTATCCTTGAAGACTCTGTTTACCCTTGCGATAGCCTGCATGAGGGTGTGGCCTCTCATTGGCTTATCTATGTACATAGTATGCAGGCATGGGGCATCGAATCCGGTGAGCCACATGTCTCTCACGATTACCATCTGAAGTTCATCATCTGGATTCCTCATACGGTCTCCTATGGCTTTTCGCCTGGCCTTATTCCGGATGTGTTGCTGCCAGAATACAGGGTCGCTGGAGCTACCTGTCATAATCACCTTAATCAGACCCCTTGTATCGTCATCGTTATGCCAATGCGGTCGTAGCTTGATAATAGCGTCATAGAGCTCAACACAAATCCGTCTGCTCATACAGACGACCATTGCCTTGCCTTCGGCAACAGACTCCCGGAGCTCGAAATGGTTTACCAAGTCTTCTGCAATCTTTATTATTCTTTTCTCATTGCCAACGATTGCCTCCAGTCTCGACCATTTCGATGAAATCCGTTGCTTCTCGTTTAGCTCCTGGCCTTCAGTCAGCTCTTCAAACTCCTCGTCGATGGTGATTTTCTCATCCTCCTCAAAGTTCACCTTTGCCAATCTTCCCTCGTAGTAGATACTGACAGTAGCCCCATCCTGAACTGCCTGATGAATATCGTAGACATCAATGTAATCACCGAAAACAGCCTGAGTATTTCTATCGGTCGACTCAATCGGGGTCCCAGTAAAGCCTATGAAAGAAGCACTGGGCAAGGCATCCCTAAGATGCTTTGCGAAGCCATCAAGAAAATCGTACTGACTACGATGTGCCTCATCGGCAATCACCACAATATTCCTCCGAAGGCTCAAGGGCTTGTTCATAATAAAATAGGCATCTGGGTTAGGCTCCTCAACCTCTGGGTCAGCCATCTCATCCTTGTCCAGGATAGGCATGAACTTCTGTATGGTGGTGAATACAATACCTCCGGAGGCAACATTAAGGAGACTCCTGAGATGTTTGCGATCCTCAGCCTGTGCAGGTGTTTGCCTCAGCAACTGGCGACAACCATAGAAAGTATCGAATAATTGGTCATCAAGATCATTGCGGTCAGTAAGTACTACAATAGTAGGATTATCAAGGGCGAGTATTAGCTTCCCGGTATAGAAGACCATGCTAAGACTCTTTCCGCTACCCTGAGTATGCCAGATAACGCCTGCGCGCCTGTCGCCATCCTGTCCTGCGGCATCTTT
>CALBTS010000838.1 GCA_937968035.1 uncultured Methanomethylovorans sp. | reverse complement strand
CCATGATAAAATTTGATCTATGAATCCTCAGGGGGAGCACCATGTTTTAGATACTTCGTAAACCCGAATGCTACCTGTAGATTATTGATTATTACATCAAAGCACCGCCTAACAGGAGTATATGGGGCACTAAGTTTAATATCAAAGGAGTCTCGGATAGCCTCTGCTGATTTCGTTCCATCATCCCAGTTAGCCTCATCTGTATAATGTAAGCTTGTTGTGCCTCCCTTCGACTGCACGATGTGTCTAACTGCACTTTCTACACCTTCCGAATCACTTAAGGGATGAAAAGGGAAATTAGGTTCCAAATGAAGTGGTATTTTAGTTTTGTTTTGCAGACTTAATCCTTGCTTCAATTTTTCCAGTTGATAACTCTTTTCATCCTCATGATAATTAAATGTATTTACCAATATTGAAAAACCAACTTCAGTGTTGTATATATCAATTAAATTAAAGCCCTGCCATTCATGAGGGACATGGACTTTTCTATCTAGCCTCAATGCTAATGCCTCATTACATAAGCCAGCGCTTGGAGTTCCGACAATTACAAGTCGTTGCCATGGAAAAGAAGTAGCTATTGCATCTTGGTGGCGATGTCCGTGAAGCAATAGGCTGACACCATTCTCTGCCAGCAAGGGCATGATCTCTGAGCCATTAGAAAGCAAATTTAATTCAGGATAAGGGAAATCATCAGTTTTTGTATGTGTATTGTGAACAGGATCTTTATAGTATCGTCGTATAGGCAGAGGATTATGATGGCAAATAGCAATCTTTAGAAAATTATTATTGGCTTCGAGTCGATCAAGTGCATCTTTCACGGCTTTCCATTGGTCATCTGTTATTAAGCCACGATCAAAAGCCCATTTGTCCACCCCTTTTTCCCCTAATACTTTACAAAAATTAGTAATAATTCTTTTTTTCTTATCAATGTCTTGTTCTGGAACATACGGATTTATCAGATACTTAGGGGTGACTATAGGAGAATAAAATGTTATAAATGCAATTTTTTTATTATCCATGCCGTCAGGTTTCGCATTTTGTATGTTAACAATATGAACCCAATCGCCGCCCTCTTTATCAAATTTGCCATCGCTTCCAAATTCGATCGGAAGCTTTCGACTTGGCATAGTCGCAAAAATTTTATTATGCACTTCTTGAATATAGTCCTTTAAAGGAGATCTACCCTCAGACGGTCGATCAACATCATGATTGCCTGGAACGATAATTATTTTGTCACAAGTTACATTTAGCGAGCTCATTAGTAAGGAAATATTTTTATAAGCAGTTTCATACTGTTCTCTAACACCCCCTTGGCAAACAAGATCGCCTGTGATCACTATAAATAGGGGTATATCATCAGAAGCATATTGTTTTACTGCCTTTGAACATTTCTGCACTAACTCTTCAGTATCTTCGTCTGTACTGGTTATGTTATTATATTTTTTGAAGCGATGTTTAAAATCTTTCTTTTTGGCAATTTCACCATAGTGCAAATCAGATAATTGTAGGATTCGACATACAATGGCCATAAGGAGATTCCTTCAATAAAAATAATAACCTTCAAGTAAATACTATTTAATTTTTCGGCACATAAACCATATCTTTAATTTGAATACGAGAGGTGATCAATTTTGTATCAGACAGTAAATCAGAAAGCCTTTGAACCGCTTCCCAATTTTCCTCACCTGGTAGCCACCAGGTATAAAGTCCTACCTCTTTAGCAATCGCAGTATCAATATGTGCATACTTCGAAAGGATTATTCGTGCTTCTGTAGGATTATCTCGAATATCTTTTATCGCTTTGAAAAACACTTTAGCAACCTTATCAGCTAGCTCAGGATTAGATTTGATGAAGTCACTCGAGAAAGAATTAGCTCCAGCTGGAAATGGTGAAAAAAGATATTTACATCGAGGATTAGCCACGAGAATACGAGCAATACCCTCTTTAACTGCTTTTGTTCCATCAGGTTCGATTGCGAAAAGAGCATCAAATTGGTTCGCAACCAAAGCTTGAAGTAGTATTTTACTATCTACCTGGATAATTTCCCATTTTTTACCATTCGGTAGTACCTTTGTCATCATCAGATTCAAATATAATATCTGCGTGGAGCTAGTAAAAGTCCCAACTTTTTTACCTTCAAGTTGATCTATTGAATTAATATTAGAATTAGTAGGTACCAATAGATTATTCGCATAATTATTCAAATCTTCAGCGCATGGCATATAAATTTTAAGTGATCCTGGAGATGATGCCTCAATAGCACAAAACGACGAAATCCCAAACCCTGGAGTGCCATCCGCACGTCCAGCTAAAACAGCATTGAGGGCATCATTGGTTGAGCCAAATTTTAAAAGTTCAATGTCAATACCTGCCTCCTTAAAATATCCTTTTTCGACGCCGACAAATAAAGGTAATCCAGAACTACTAGGTAGATATGCAATCCGAACAACATTAGAATTCTTGTCCGTGGTGCAGCCAAACAATAACATAATTGATGAAACAATTAAGAGTAGAACGAGGCCACGCAGATTGATTCTTGAACAAAATATCATTAAGGTCTCCTTAGCTACGTTTTGGGATTTATTTGTATTTATTGATAATAGTGGATTCAATTAAATTAAACAAGAAGTAGATCGGAAGAGCGTAGTTTAGGGAAA
>CALBTS010000837.1 GCA_937968035.1 uncultured Methanomethylovorans sp. | reverse complement strand
GTCCACAAAGTTCATCAAAAAAAGCTTATTGAATTTGACAGTTACAGTCGATTTCTTGAAATTCCAGGCGAAAAAGTATATTTACGCCAACTTTGATGCCATAAACACATTGATTTTAAGGCAAAATAGGACGATATCGTAGAATTTTACATGAAATTATTAAAACTGTCAAATAGGTTTTCCTGACAAAAAACGAAAAAAATTGGGCTAAAAGAGAAGACATTCTCTTTATCAAGGAGTGATAACTGTCAAACTTGGGTTACACTAAAAATATAAGTTGGATCTAATGACTATGAAGGTTTGGAAAATGAATGGAATATCGAAAATCTGTGTGCTATACCTAGCAAGAAGATTCATTGAACACGATATTAACATTTGTTTGTGGTCCTGATGTACTTGGTAGTTATGAGAGTTTGTCACTTTCACTCTACTTGTATTAGATATTTATTACTTTAAATCCATGCCTGAACGAGGATTGTCACATGAGTAAAAAATCTAAAATAATAGAGGACGAGTTCGAAGGGAAAGTTGCTATTGTAACCGGAGCAGGAACTGGGAATGGCGAGTCTATTGGCGAGAGACTTTATGCAGGGGGAGCTTATGTTGCGCTTGTTAGTCGCCGGATTGCGCCACTTCATGACATCTGTAAGAGAATTGATCCATCGGAGAAACGCACTTTTTCCATTGAAGCTGATGTTCGAGACCCACATAGTATTCAGATGGCAATGAGCGCCATAATCGAGAGGTTCGGAAAGATCGATATTGCTGTTAATAACGCTGGAATTACAGGACCAGCTAACACTCCGCTTCAGGATGTTGATATCGAAGTATGGCGAGATGTTATAGAAACCGATCTCACTGGTGTTTTCTATTGCATGAAATATGAAATACCAGCGATGCTTAAGAATGGCTCTGGAGCTATTGTGAACATGTCATCTGCCAATGGACTTGTCGGCTTGGCTGGGATGGCCGCTTATACAACAGCAAAACACGGTATAATTGGGTTAACTCGTTCTGCAGCTTTGGAATTAGCAGAATCCAATATTCGAGTATGTGCAGTTGCTCCTGGTTATGTTGCAACTCCTAGAATAATGGATTCTGGCAAGGAAACTGTGGATTACATGGCATCTGCACACCCTATGAAACGTCTTGCTACAAGAGAAGAAGTAGCTGACTTGGTCGCCTATTTACTTAGTGAGAGAGCTGCATTCATAACGGGCAGTGTTCATTGCATAGATGGAGGATACACAGCCCAATAGTGGACTTGTATATGAAATTTCCTCAGGGTCTCATCACTCTATTAGAATGGTATTAGAAAAAAAGGCTTCAAGCCCTTTTAAAAAAACAATTTAAAAGGAACAAGTACTTACAATTTTGCGAGTTCTTTTATTTTATTCAGGACCAAGATAGCATCTTGCTTTTTAACGTCTGCTTCATGGTTGCGGC
>CALBTS010000836.1 GCA_937968035.1 uncultured Methanomethylovorans sp. | reverse complement strand
GATCGTATTCGGTGACTGGAGTTCAGACGTGTGCTCTTCCGATCTACAAGGTGATATTGGATTATACCTTGCCTGGGATAAAGGGGATAGGCTTTATTATGCCGAATAAGGGATCCAAAGAGCCGATCAAGAACTATGCAGTGACCATAGACAGCGTTGAGAAGTTCACAGGGTTGGATTTCTTCTCAAAGTTGCCGGATGACCATGAGAGTACTATAGAAAACAGTTTGGATACATTAGGGTGGTTCAAGTAATGGAGGTTTTAATGAAGGAATTTATCAAATTAGTAGGGGAAAAGGTCAGACAGCAACGTAAAGCTCAAGGGTTATCTCAGGAAAAGTTGGGGGAGAAAGCTGGATTTGATTATCGGTATATTGGCTTTGTTGAACAGAATAGGGTTAATCCCACCCTTAATACCTTGGGGAAGATTGCAAAAGCCTTAAATTTAACTATTCCTGAACTGATGCCCAGCCCGAAGGAGTTGAATTCAATAAAGAGAAAGTTGACTCCCGCAGAAGACGAACGAGAAAAGATTCTTTCTTTTATCATGAAAGAGTTCAATAAAATTGATAACAAGAAGCTTAAAACGTTGTCTAAAATCATAAAGCTATCTATCGAAGAGTAATTTTAGGATTGTATGAAAGATTGTTGGATATCCCCAGGAGGTCATATCATTGGGTTAGTTGGCGATCATTATAATACTGTATACCGGAAGATGGATTCGTTTGAATTAACCGGGAGCCATTTCGAGTCTGCAAAAAGAAAGAATCCAAAAGATGTAGTTGGGGAGATAATCAATCTTTTATTAAGCAGGGGATGGATAAAGATCTCATTCAAGGAAAATAAATATCTTTTAGAGTTCGATAAGTGGTCATTGAGGCATAGAGGAAATTTTAGAAAGTGGATGTTGGGGAAGGATGATAAGTTCAAGGTGGAGATGGTGAGCAAGGATGGGAAGTATAAAAAGGTTTTGAAAAGTAGATTTGAAATTTAACAACGGGTAAATGATAATAAAAGAACCGATTGAAAACTTTTGGCAACGAAAGAATTTTAAGCCAACAGATGAACAACGTGAAGCCATCCTTCATGTCGATGGGCCATTATTTCTTACTGCTGGACCTGGTTCCGGAAAGACCAGGGTCTTACTTTGGCGAACGCTTAACTTGATTGTTTACCACGGTGTAGCACCGGAGGAGATATTCCTAAGCACCTTTACCGAGAAGGCTGCCTTACAATTAGTGGAAGGACTGCGAAGCTTATTGGCGATGGTCAGTGATACTACTAAGAAACATTACGACACGTCAAAAATGTCCATTGGAACCGTCCATTCCATTTGCCAAAAGATCATTCAGGATAGAAGATTCATTGAGGGCATGGAAAGGCGGCCCAGCCAGAGTTTATTGGATGAATTGGGCCAGTATTTCTTCTTGTCCAATAAGCATAACTGGAACGAATTAATTTCATTTCTGGGACAACAGAACGATGAAGATGCCCATAAGCATATAGATGGTTATTTTAAAAATGGCAACCAAAAAATCTCTGGCTCTAAGCATAATGCCATTGAAAACTGTATTAAAATATTCAATAGATTTTCAGAAGAATGCCTTGATCCCCGCCAGATTAAACCCAAAAGCAAAGAACATAAAGACTTGATAGGCTTATATCAGAAGTATCTTGCTTTATTGGAACAGGATGGAATAAAGACGGTTGATTTCTCATTGTTGCAGAAGAGTGCTTTCGAAACCATCAGTAGCTTTAGTGGATCTGGAAAGGTGTTCCGGCATGTGATAATTGACGAATATCAAGACACTAATTCCATCCAGGAGAAGATATTTTTCGCACTGGCTAAGGGCCATAAAAATATATGTGTGGTGGGCGACGATGATCAGGCTTTGTATCGGTTCCGAGGTGCAGCTGTCGAAAATCTGGTGGAATTTAAGGACCGGTGCAAATCCAACCTTAAAGTTAACCCAAAGATGATTGACCTGAATAAAAATTTTCGTTCCCGTTCAAAGATTGTCGATTTTTACAAGAGTTTCATTGAAACTGAGGACTGGTCCCGGGGAAAGGGCAAAAAGGGACATTATCGTGTAAACGAAAAGAATATTACCCCGCATAGCAACGACACTATGCCCTCAGTAATAATAAGCGAACATGCAGATGCTGAATTAGTTTATGAAGAAATAGCCCGATTCATCAAGAAGATAAAAGAGTCAAAAAAAATCAGTGATTATAATCAGGTAGCTATTTTATTCCCTTCAATGAAGGGTTGGCATGGAGCGGCGACGAGAGCAGACGGTTTTAAAAAAGCTTTTGAGAAAAATGGGATCCCGTATTATGCCCCCCGAGCGGGCAGATTTTTAGAAGTCCAGGAATCAGTTGATGTCTATGGTCTTTTAATGGCCATATTCGGCAAACCGGAATTTGAGGTTCATAGTCATGGTGTACATGAGTATTGTGCTTGGATGGATGTTTGCCTGGAGAGAGCCAAGGAGTTGATGGGCAAAGATGAATATCTTAAATCCTATATTGCCAGTCGCCAGCAGGAGTTGGACTTGATCGTCAAAGATTATAATATCCTTACCAGGATTGCCGATAAGAAAAGATGGGACAAGTCCGTTGAATTCACCAATGACATGGTCTTTCCGCTTTCCGAGGCGGCCGGTTTGTCTTTAAAAGCCAAGAAAGCGCTGACAAATGGTTATTTCCTGAAATCGGTTGAGAGGCGAAGGCAGCTGAAAAAACCGTTTACTTTGACCAATGTCATCAACCGGGCCACATCGCTTGACTGGACCATATTAGACCTTTTCTATCAGCTTAATGGCTTTAAGCATTTCCGGAAGATGTATGATCTGGCTCAGAGCGGGGAGGATGAAGGGCCGATCTGCAATTTAGGTCTTATCACCCAGTATCTGGACCGCTTCATGGACCAGTATTCTCCAATCATCACAGCTTCTTTCATAAAAGACGGCAAGTTTGCCCGTGCCTTCTTCGGGTCCTTCAATTATGCCTTATTCCGACGCTCTGAATCGGAATTTGAGGATGCCCAGGACCCATTCCCCAAGGGCCGGGTACCTTTTTTAACCATCCATCAGGCCAAAGGACTGGAGTTTCCAGTGGTGGTGATGGGCTCAATTTTCAAGACCGAACGGAAAGATAACTTCATTGAGGAAACAATCAGAAAACTTACAGGAAAGGATGGGGATCCTATAGAAAAAATCAGCAGTTTGGACTTCCTGCGAATGTTTTATGTGGCGCTTTCCCGGCCGCAAAACCTTCTGTTTCTTCCGTATTATACATATGGCAAAGCAAAGCATGTTAAC
>CALBTS010000835.1 GCA_937968035.1 uncultured Methanomethylovorans sp. | reverse complement strand
AAAAAGATGCTGTGTTCTGTAACACAGCTATGATCAGAGAACTTCCTGCGCTCTCTTGAAGATCAGATCGGCAATGAGCTCATCGCTTCCAAGGGGCTTGCCGTAGAGGATACTTACCTGCCTGCCATTCATTTGAATGTTACCCTGATTGGTTTCGGGGTCCAGTTTCAATATAGCCGGAATATCTTCAGTAATATGCACGCCCGATGCAAGGAATACAGGCACAGCAACTATCTTGCTCACACCGCTATCTTCAAATGAAAGTAATGCTTCTTCCACTGAGGGAGTGCTCATTTCCATAAATCCGGCCTTTACAACATATTCAGGGTGTTTTTTTGCGATCATGTCTGCAATTTCAGTAACTACCTGGTTGTTGTAGGGCAATCTGCTGCCATGACCTATGGCAAGGATACCGATCTTTTCGCTCATATATATCACCTTTTTGAAAAATTGTAACAATAATCCTACTAAAAGTGTTACTTACTCGGATGGTTGTAAGTTTTAATCGAATATAGTTCTTTTCATTTATCCCCGGAAAATACTACAAAAAACAATAAAATCACGCATATATCAATCGATATTCCCCACTATATACATACATATTAGGTTCTCTCACGAAACCTACGAGGGTCAGATCTGCATCCTGTGCAAGTAACACTGCTTCTTTCACAGTTGCGCCTTTACTGGCCATGAGAGGAAAACCAGAATTTATAGCCTTTGAAACCATAGTACCTGCAAGCCTGCCTGTAGTGACAAGCGCACATCTGGAAATATCTATGCCTTCAAGCAATGCTTTTCCAACCGCCTTGTCCACAGAACACGAACGTCCTATATCCTCGCAGAATACCAGAATATTACCTGATGGATCACATACCAGTGAAGAATGAGCGCCACCGGTCTTTTTCCATGCGTTGCCCCATTCTTTCAGTTTTCCTACTGCATTGAATATCACCTGTGGAACGAAAAACACATCCTTTGGCAATAAGGGACGGTTCCTGGGAGTAAAAAGGGTCGTACCGCACCTTTCCACACGTCCGAGATCGAAAAGCTGAGAAACATCGATATTGATCTTACAATCTATCCTCTTAGGACCTATATCAATGGAAAGTATGTTCTGGATATCATCCCTGCCGATAAAGCCTTCACATACCATGAATCCAACTGCAAGCTCCTCAAGTTCCCTGGGACTCGCATAAAAAGTAGTGAGGTGGACATCATTGATGAAAAGGTCAAATACCTCTTCAATGATAACATCAGCTTCTATTTGTATTCTCTGGCCGCCAGAGATCTCCGTGCACGCTATAGTTGTATAGAGGGAAGAAGGGGCGACACATTCGCCCCTGCCGAATTCCCTCTTTACAGAAGAATTACCCGCGTACTGGTTATTCTTCATGCTTCCTTAAGTTTCTTCACTCTGTCGAAAAGCTGTTTCATAGTATCTTCGTTGCTCTTTGTGTAAGGGAACGGAGATTCCGTGAACGGCTGGAAGTACACTGGCACATCGTCAAGCCTGTAGAAAGTACCATCACATTCCATCGCATCGATGACACCGGGCAGCACCACTTCAGATACCGTGGTGGTAGGACATGGCGCAATGTCAATGCAGATAGTGGGTATCTGTGCCATGTACTCTGCGGCATCTGCAGGGATGTGGCATACAAGATCAGCACTGAGCACCAGTGCAGCGTCCGTATCCTTGTCCCTCAGCAGGTCCACACAGGTGTACTCTCCGGGATTGTATCTCGGATAGCCCCTTGAGAAATCGAGGCCGAAGGGATACCCATAGAGGTAAGATGCGAGCTGGTTGAAACCTGCGACGTTGCAATGACCTCTCAGTGCCCCTATAGTACACTTTGTATAGTTGTTCATTTCCTTTACCATGTTCAGGGCCATTTCGATATTCCTGTGCTTTCCGTAAGATGAGGACACACCCAGTCCTACGTAGATGGACACGAAATTAGACTCCTTCATCAGGGTGACGACCTGTTCCATGACCTCAATAGGAATACCGGTTATCTCTTCCACTGAAGGATGTGGCTTTTTCCCATTGATTATGGTGAACAGTCCACTCAGCAGTTCATAGTCTGTGTTGGGGTTGAGCTGCACATGCAGGTCAGATGCAACTGTTGTGGGAGTCTTGCGCGGGTCCACTGTAATGACCGTACGATCGAACCTGCCTCTCTTGGTCCAGTATCCCCTTGGGAAGACACCATACCTGGACATGTGCCTGGGCATGGATTCCAGAGGATTGGTTCCCCAGTAGATGATGACATCTGCCCTGTTCTTTGACTGTCCGGCCGTACATCCGGACCTGCCTGCTTCCTGGATACCCATTGCAGTGGGTCCGTGGCAGATCGTGGCATTAGAATCGACTGCGCCACCAAG
>CALBTS010000834.1 GCA_937968035.1 uncultured Methanomethylovorans sp. | reverse complement strand
CAGCAATGGGTTTCTTGCGCGAAACCCCTTCGAACTCCCGCAGATTGCGGGCAAGCAGCTCCAGGTCCATCAAGGCCACCAAAAAGTCAATGGATTATACTTCTTCAGCCTTCTTTGCCATTTCTAGCTTTATAGTATTGCGACGCTCTTCACTCATCTGGGAAAGGTCCTTCCCGATAAGACCAAATGCATCAGACCTGCACTGGCGACAATGCCTCATCTGCTGCACGTAAGGTTCACATGCATTCTGGACAGCCTGCCTTTCTTCTGGCGTCGGTGGTTCCATATCTGCGAACTTGGCCTGGCAGATGAGTGGCATGATGTTCATTATATAAACACCCATTTCGTTGATCTTCTTCGCCACTTCGACTATGTGCTTGTCATTTATGCCTGGCACCATCACAGTATTGATCTTGACAACAATACCTGCATCTACAGCCATCTTAATACCTGCAAGCTGGTTCCTGATGAGGATCTCAGCAGCTTCTACTCCCTTGTGGAGCTTACCCTTGTAGACCACATGGCTAATAAGCTGTGCCTCAATGACTGGGTCTATGGCATTTAAAGTTACGGTCAGCGTGTCCACACCTGCACCGATGATCTCAGGCATCCTGTCAGGAAGGGCAAGCCCATTGGTACTCAGGCAAAGAGTGACCTCCGGGAACTCGGCCTTAATAAGCCTGAAGGTCTCAAAAGTAGCATCATTGGCAAGAGGATCACCTGGACCTGCTACCGCAACTACTTTGATGAAGGGGAATTCCTTGAGCACCTGCCTGGTCCTTTCCAGGGCTTCATGGGGGGTCAGCACTTCACTAGTGACACCGGGACGGCTCTCGTTAACGCAATCGAACTTCCTGTCACAATAATTGCATTGGATATTGCACGCAGGAGCCACTGGAAGGTGTATCCGGCCGAACTTGTGCTGTGCCTCTTTTGAGTAACAGGGATGTTGTGCAATGATCCTCTTCATTTCTTCCTCCTTACTGGAGACCGTTATATCGCATACGTTCTTTGTTTCACCTGACATACCTGTCACATCCACAGCCCCGTTCTTTGGATTGGCTCAATTATAACTTAACACGTTATATATGTTGTGGGATTTCTTCATGATCAACAGACTTCGCACCACTTCCCTTCCCCTTCCCATACCTTTACAGATAGTGGAAAGTTCAGTTTTGAACTGAGGTTTCGGTGCATGTGTTCACACAGGTTCTCCACACTTGGGAACTCAAGTATATCGTTAAGCAACCTGTGGTCATATTCCTTAAGCACTTCCTTGACGACCTTTTTTATATCATAGAAGTCCATCACCATACCATTTTCGTTCTTTTCCCCTTCTATGACAATCTCAACCTTGTACGTGTGACCGTGCACGATACCACATGTCCTGTGCTCAGGCAAGTAATGAGCGCTGTCAATATGATCTATTATTCCAAGTTTCATTTTCATTATAAGCACCCCCACATCCTGTGGGTTTGTGGGATTATCAAAGTATCAATATCACCAAGCAGTTCATTTTGTAATTCAAGCAGGGTCCTCACATCCGGCCTTAACTCATATTGCGTGGCGGGCTGCAGGACAATACATGAAATAAAGTTGCGTATGGATCCGGCCACATTCAACACATCAGCCGGATCGGTGTCTTTTGTCATCACGATCTTGCAGAAGCAGTCCCTGTTCTCGGTCTTTCTGAGGATCCTGAAAGCCTCAATGGTCCTTTCAATATGCGACTCCAGTTTTTCTCCTTTGAACTCATCGGTGAGCTTCACATCACCTGAAACGAATGAAACGCAATCCCTTACCTTCCTTGCCATATCCGGCAATGTCATGTTAGATTCCAGGTATAAGGGAAGACCCACGTTCAGTTCAGTGATGAAGTCCGCATACAATAAAGGTTCACCCCCCGTAAGCGACAGGGAATGCACGTTCATTAAAGGGTCCACAAGCTCTGCTACCTGGTCAGGGTTCAATGGGTTTCTTAAATACTGGAAAACACCTGAACCCGGGTCTTTCTCATATTTGCAAGCTTCAGATTTTCGTACGTCCGTATCACAGTAAGAACAGTTAAGATTACATCCGGCAAATCTCAGGAATAACTGCCGGTTACCTACGTATGGCCCCTCACCCTGCACAGAACAGAAGATCTCTGTAATAGGTGCTTCCATCACATCACACCTAATGGTCTCGACTTTCTGAGATCCTTTTCTATATCATGGATCTCTTCCACATACCTGCTGGCTATTTCCTCCATCAGCGGGAACAGGTCTTTTTCAGGAACCCCTTGATCACTGAGGCAGCCATAGACTCCATGTTCCACATTCATGCCAAAGTGTATCTTCTGGGACACGGCAGAGGTACTGGCAATGGAAATACTTAGCTTCTTGCCCTGTACAAAAAGATCATCCCCAGCCCTTGATGTATTTATTCCCCTCCGTAATAGGCTTTCAGCCACCATAGCTGTGAACAGGCGCTGTCTGGCATAAATAAGCTTGAGATCCGTGGAATCAAAATGCTCGATCACAAAATGTAGCATATCGGTGGAGTAAATGGAATCTCCTTCCTTCCTGTCCTCCAGATCGATCATATGGCGGATCTGTACATCGCATGAGCCGCGGAAAGCAATTATTGAATCTTCCTGCAGATCAGCTGTCATGTATCCCCAAAGGGACGATATCTGACTGCCATCGTAATCAATAGGTTTTTTAAGCACTATCCACCTCATATTGTTCCCTCTGCCATTAGATCGTTAATATACCAAGTCTTGCCATGAGCGGATCCGTTATGCCTGCCTGCATGAAAGCACGCATTCTGCGGGTACAGCTTTCACATACACCACAAGGAACTTCTTCTCCGTGATAACAGCTCCAGCTCCATTCAAGGGGTGCTTCTGTTTCCAGAGCTTTAAGAATGATGCCCTGCTTGTCAAGACCTGCCACAGGAGCCATCATCTTCACACCATTTAGGGTCGAATAACCAAGACATTTGTCAAGACTGTCGAGGTATGCGATGGAATTATCGGGAAAAGTCACAGCTTCTTCATTATTAAAACCAACAATGACATACTTACAGTCCATGCTCTCTGCAAAGCTTGCAGCAATGTTTATCATAACGCCGTTACGGTTGGGAACCCATACTTTCTTTGCAGAGTCCCGGGTTATGTCCGGATCAGACTCCTCTGCAATATCCTGTATAGATACTTCAGGAACATCCATTTCCTTGCTCACCAGGCTGGTAGCAGTGATGTCTTTAAGCCATGGAAGAGGTATGACCTTGTGTTCGAGACCGTATTTTTCAGCAACTTTCCGGGAATACTCTATCTCCCTTGCAGCGGCCCTTTGACCGTAGTCAAATATCAAAGCCAGCCTTACATCTGTCTCCCTCTGTGCTATTGCAAGGGATGTGACAGAATCTAATCCACTACTTAGCAAAGCAATTGCGGTGATGGTATGCCCTCCATATTCTGTAGGTACTCTCCGAGTAATACCTGAATATTATATATACTTGATGGGATCGAAAATACTCAGATGAGAGGAAACATTATATCCATTCAGTTAATATTATAATAATAAAAAAATATTTATACCACGGAGATACAACATGCCAACTATCGAAGACAGGAGTGTGCTGGAGGCGCTTCTCAGACGCATGTACTGGATCGAAGCTGAAATGGAACAGCTTGGGACCTGGGAAGCACGTATTCAGCTTATGGGAGAGAACATAGAAGCTTTAGAAAAGCTTTCGCATGACTCTGATAAGCATTGGAACATTTTGAGAAAGTGGCTTTTGATCGCAGATATTCCAGTACCTGTGACTGCTCCACTGGGCCTTCCGGCAAAGATATTTAATTTCAATGGAATGGTGCCACCACGGATATTCCATGAAATTATGAAATATGAGATCCTCGCACGTGATGCGTATACAGACATCTTGGATGCTGACCCTGCAGTGATCGAAGAAATGTTCCCCGATGAAAAGAACAGGAATGAATTCATCCGGGACATAAAGGGCTTAATAAGAGATGAAGAAGAACACAGAAAAATATGCTCAAAACAGGCAGGGGGGTTCAAGACAATTGTCTGAGACCTAACTCTTCAAAAGAAAAAATATGTATTATTTTCATCGGGAATTAAACGATCCGAAGAGAAAAAGGTTCTCAGGGGCCATGCTGAGCATTTGCTCTTCGGACATTCTCCATGAGCCTTTCCAGGCACACGGCCAGCCGTTTTATTCCTTCCTCTATCTGCTCATTATCTGAATTGGAAAAATTCAATCTTAAAGTGTTACTGCCACTGTTATCATCAGTGTAGAAAGGATCACCAGGAACAAATGCAACATTTTCTTCTATTGCAAGTTCGAACAGCTCAAGTGATGAAACACCTTCAGGAAGTGTAACCCACAAAAACATTCCGCCTTCAGGTTTTGTATACCTGACACTTTCCGGGAAGTGTTCAGCCATCATGCTGACCATCAGATCCCGACGCTTTCCGTATGCATCCTTTATTTTTGCAATATGACCATCGAGGTCATTATCCAATAAGTACTGGTGGATGATCCTCTGTGAGAGATAATTAGAATGAAGATCAGCAGCCTGTTTCGCTACAATCAGTTTCTCCATTATTTCCTTTCTTGCACATATCCACCCCATTCTAAGTCCCGGAGCAATGATCTTTGAGAAAGACCCCATAAGGATAGTATAATCCGAATAGTTCCTTATGGTCGGCAGGTCCTCTCCTGCAAACCTTAACTCCCCATATGCATTATCCTCGACGCATATTACATTATGCTTTTTGAGGATTGCAGCAACATCTTTTCTCTTTTGTGCGGAGTAGGTTATTCCTGATGGGTTCTGGAAAGTGGAAACTGTATAGAAGAGCTTTG
>CALBTS010000833.1 GCA_937968035.1 uncultured Methanomethylovorans sp. | reverse complement strand
GATCGTATTCGGTGACTGGAGTTCAGACGTGTGCTCTTCCGATCTAAACGTCTGTGAGCGTTTATCAGCAGAACTTTCAGATAAGTATGGCGTCACAATAAAATGTGACTATAAACATTACGATGCACCATCAACTGGTGATTATGTGTTCGTGAAGTATTCTGGCAATAAGATTGGGCATATTAACCTAAAAAATTTAACACAAAAGCATGATGTCTCCTTTGACTGCAACAATACTGAAATATTACATTTTTTAGTAACGATGCTTGAAGGCATACAAAAAGAGCATCCAGACATTGCTGCTTACATTGCCGCTCAATCACCATGTGAGGATAAGGATGGAATAGAGAAGACACTAAACTCAATGGGTGGTGGTGATACTTTGGAAATATCTATTCCATTTGACAATGGTGTTACAGATGAAATAGCTGAAATACTTAGCCAAGACCAGCAAGGCTGGAGCGCTTTGATTGTTACAAAGGCTTTTGAATTTGCGTTTGAAAAAGGCCGGTTCGATGACCATTTAAGGTCTGAATTCAGCAAAAAAAACGTTGAAAAAGCATTTATATCAGCAAAAAAATCAAAACTAATTGGTGAGCTGTATAATAATATCCGCACAGAATCCCATACATTTAAAGCTATTTACAGATTAAGTATTCTCGGTGTTATTGAGGATTACACCCTAGACTACCGGACCAAAACCGTTAATGTAAAACTGAGAAAACTTGCAGATGGAGAGATTGCAAAAAAACTACAGGACTATATTTCTCGCTATCGGTCCAAGACTGAAGTTGATGACATACCAAACAAGCTTAACGAGCTTGAAGGGCGCACTGAGCTACAAAAAGCTGTAAATTATCTGATTGATTTTGTTTACGATAAGATTGAAAAGCAGCGTCGTAAAGCACTGGAAGATATGGAACGTATTACAAAAGCCGGTGTTGAAAATATAGAAGAGTTTAAAGCCGGTGTTTATCTCTATTTTGACTCAAAATATCTTGACCCTGTCAAATGCGAAGAGCCTCTTTCAAAATATAAAATTGAATACACAGACGCAGATGTTGCTTCTTGGATTGACTTCACTCTTGTCGAATTTACTCCAGACAACATGCGCCATCTTTTGGGAGCCTGCCACCGACTGCTTGAGCAACAGCCTGAAAATGCCATGCTTCTTGTCCTTAGATCACTCGCAATGGAGTTCTTACCGGCATATTCACAGTCTGATGTATTAAAAGACTTGCAAGAAGGTTTGAGGCTGTTCCGTGTAAAGGAATCATGGGCTCCTGAGCAGGAGCAAAGATTCCTCCTCGATCTTCTCAAGAGAATCAAAGAAGCGGATACTTCCATAGGGGAGTCATTTGCTGCCGCATTAATCCAAAGCCATACAGAATGGATGAAAAAATACACTACCGGCCTCAAGGAGGTTTGAACAAATGAATAACGTCATAAATCTTCAAGATGCAATACAGAAGCTGTATGCCGAACTAGAATCATTCGGCACGGCAAAGAAATTGTTAGATAAAGAGAGAGAGAAAACAGCAGAGGTACAGAAGGCAAATGATGTAACACTGAGAAAAAGCATGGCTGCTTTGGATGGCAAAGCTGATGAATTAAAAGAGACAAGCGAAACAAATATAACCCTTGCTGGCATTCTCACTCCATTGGCTGATAAACTTTTGTATCTTGCCAACGCTGTTGACAAAGCCGGTTTTCCCGACCGACTGGATCAAATACATGTGCAAATTTCAGCAACAATTTCTGCAATACAGACGCTGCAAGCAAATATGGGAAGGTTAGAGCAAAATCAGCTAGATGCAATAAAGCAATCAACTGAATCAATCATTTTAACTTTACAGCAAATGAATGACGGTATCAGTTCCCGCGTCAATACTCTGCAAGAGAGAATAGATGCTGCCGCAACTGCCCATAACAATGCAATTACCGAGACAGCCCAAAATGTAATCGGTTCAATAGAAAACAGTACGACAGCAATATCAGCAAATATCGATAAGTCAGAGCAAAATCAGCTAAATTCTATAAAGTCCTACGTTAATACCTTACAAGAAAAGATAGACATAACTACAGCTTCTAACAATAAGGCAATAGTCGAAACGGCTAAAATTTTAAACAATTCAATAGAAAACAGCACTACAGTAATGACGGCATCAATGGAAACTACTATGAATGCGGTAAAAGCCCTGCACCAGCGCATAGATTTGCTTGAGATGAACCATCTGAATGCAATAAAGGTTTCAACATCTGATATCAGTGGGGCCATTGCAAAAAGCGGGGCTTTGCTTTTTTCGCAAATTCAGTCAGAGGGAAACAGTCAACGGGAACTGATAACAAAGATATCAAAGCTGCTTTATATTACGTTAGGTATAAGTTTAGCTGGATTTATTACTTCAGTAGTTATCTTTTTTAACAAATAAATATTATGTTATATTAATTGGTTATAAATAGTTCGTTGTGACGAAAAAGTAGATAGAGAGATATATGAGTCAAACAGAGGCTTTGATAAGGCAACTCAGCGAATATATCGACAAACTAGAATTAGAGTCCATGCTCAGGAGTATTGGCTACAGGGGGATTGCGCGTGAACTCGATATTATTGAAAGGGTTTTGGAAAAACTCCGCGATGCTTATAAAGCCAATGAATTGTCACCAGAACAAATAACCCAGATTACAAATCTGAAGTCATCCGAAAAATACAATAAAGCCAGAGAAGCTTTATATGAGTTTTTAGATAAAAGGCATGCTGAATATTGTACTAAAAAAGGAATAGCGCGACAAGGAGCTCGACGGGCAGTAACTCGACGAGCCGACATGTTTGAAAGAACTCCTCATTGCTATCAATGTAAAGGTGAATTGAATAGCCGCATCAATATGGAGTGTGACGCCTGCGGTTGGCTAATCTGCTGGTGTGGGGCCTGTGGCTGCAGCTATGGTAGCGACACTACGAACCCGTGAAGCTGATAGAGGAACGCGGCTATAGGATTCTTCTGATACGTTTGCGGGTGATTATTTTAATGATTCATATATACCTTTCTGATGACCAACACCCTTACCCTGCCAACACTTGAGCCGTTCCTTTTTATTGTATCGCTTACCGTGGCCGGTCTGGTGGTTAGTACAGCCTGGCTGCGGCGGTCACAAGATCGGAAGAGCACACGTCTGAACTCCAGTCACCGAATACGACATCGTAT
>CALBTS010000832.1 GCA_937968035.1 uncultured Methanomethylovorans sp. | reverse complement strand
TATGCTACTGTACAGAATTATTGAAAAACATGACTTGTTAAGGGTCGACTATTTAAGGTTTCGCTAGGGTATTTATAAAAATTTTTCGTGTCAATTATTATATCACTAATCTGATTGGCTATGCCTGGTACAAGCTGTCGAAAAGAAAATTCTTCTAAAGAATACTTTGATGATTTATTAGCATCCATAATGACTTTAAGCATCCTAAAATGAGTAATTAAATCAAATGGGCATGATTGGTAGTGTTCAATTTCGTGCCTAGTTAAAACTTTAACTTCTTCTTGAAATTCAAGGTATGTACTTGGTAAGGCACCAAAGTTTAAATGTATCTGCCAGTTATTGCCAATCGAAATATAATACTCCCCAGTTATATATGATTCTTCTTCAGGAGTAAGAAAGGTTATTTCAGGTAATGGGAGAGCTAATAATCCGAAATACTCTTTTTCAAATACTTCTTGAATAGCTTCAATAGCAAGCTGAATATATCTTTCATTCTTTGCTTCCAACTTTTAGCAGTTCACTAGTTATTTCATTTTGTGGCCCCTGATACTTAAATAATAATTTTATTCCTAATGGAGACCTGGTAGGCTTTACTGTTAAAAGAAAATCATCAGAAGACCTTGATAAGGTAGCTTCCTTATGTAACTCAAAATCCAAATTATCCCCATATAATTCTATTAATCGTTCTTTAATTTTGCCATCTGAGATACTTGTACTATCAGTTACTATGTATTTTTCTATTTCAAATCCATGGATTTTCTTTAATGCCATTAACCGGTCAATCCTATCAGATAAAAGTTGTCTGTTTTGGATTTTGTATGTTCTTTTTATACTGTTCTTTAATTCTAGTAATTCATGGATACTATTAGCATTTTCAATTTGATCTGTATAGTTCTTCAATGATTCATAAATCTCATAAAGTTGTAAAAGTCCTGGATATATTTCGGTTTTTATCAAAAGATCATCCTCTACGGACTTGGAATCTTTTATTAATTTCTCCAATTCCAGTGTCTGTAATTCTGCATTAAGCGCTTTTTTGTATTTAACTATGAATTCTGGATACCTTTTATTAAATCTAGTATATATCTGATCCAAAATCTTTCTTGTCCCATCGAGTTCAGGATTGGTTATAAAAATGTTATTATCAATGTAATCCTTATTGTTTTCGTTTAGATATTTCTTACTAAGTTTTGATCTATGCCATATTAAATATGGTGCGATTGACTTAATATGTAATGATGATACAGTATCATAACCCAGAAACCATGCTAAAGCTCTGCCATAACGATAGAGATCCTCTTTGACTCTAACACTAAGCGGATTTATAATTTTGTTGCATACTAATCCTGTCAAATTATATCTACACTCTGTGCCATAGGTACAGAGTCCTGTATCAACCGTTTGCGACTCATTTGCTTCCTTTTGAGTCCTATCGCAAAGGCGATAATCCGCAATAATATTATCAATAAATTCTTCTGCCTCTGGATCATACTTTAATTCAGCAACTTCATCTTGGATATCGTAAATAATATTGTTCTTCAATGAAAAAGGAAATGATTCTCTAATTGAAAGTTTATCCTTCTTCCCAATTGTTTGCATACTTGCATAATCTGGCATAGTAATGGGTAATGCAAGAGCAAATCTATCCATGAAAGGAATTGGTAGTTCATAATTACCTTCATCAGGTGGATTCATAGTTGCGAATAATGTGAAGTTTCCAACCTGATAACTTTGATCATGGTATTTAACTACTCCTTCAGCAAGAAGAGATAGTAATATGTTTTGTGCATATGGACTTAGTCTATTTATTTCATCAATAATTTTCCATGGGGATTTTATAAAATTATTCCATTTTACCTCAATGTTGCCATTATCCGGAATTAGAGAGGGATCGAGCATCTGTTTAAAGTTAAGGGTTCCTAAGATCTTTTCTTCTGTTAGCTGTGGATGTCCCCTCAAGATTGATTGCTCAATCTCTGATATTGTTTTACCATGGAAAATTTGTCCTAAATATTTGGAAAGTGTTGTCTTACCTCCTCCATGACCACCATAAAGTAACATGGTGCCTTTTTTCACCAACGCATTAATAGTTGCTAGTGTTTCAACGAGGTAAACAGGCCTTTCCCGAAATTCCTGTATATTAAAAGCTAGTTCTTTAAATCGTTCATTGTGAACATAAAGGCTATTATTTCTAAGCTCATCCAGGATCTGAATAATCTCAATTGGTTTTGCTAACATTTTAAGGGTTTTTGATAATATTGAGTTTTATTAAATCATATTCAAGCAGTCTTTTAATAAGAGAAAGATTCTTGTCGAGATCAAGATTACTGATTAAACTACCATCAGTTGGTATACTTTCTAGAAATGTCAAATCATTTCTTAGCTCAGAGTTTTCAAGAGCTGTTTTGAAAGTTTTGTTGATGTAATCATAAGATTCAAGTAGACCTTCAAAATCTTCATTTAGCGACTCTAAAAGATTACTAGAATTTGAGATATTTTTTAAGCCAAGTTCAATGCCATTTAACTCACTCTTAATTTTCTCAATTTCAAAAGTATCAACCTTTAATTTTAACATTAGAACAAGCTTTTCTGACTTGAATTTATTCAACCACTCCTTAAAGCTTTCATTTATTTTACTAACGATTGAAGGTTCATCAAGTTTCTTTATTTCCTGTGCTTTGTTTTTCAAATGCTTAATAATATCACTCCAATCAGTGATGTTTATTTTTAATATAGGATTTCAGTAGTGTCCGATTAAAATAATAAAAGAAGGGGTACTCCCCGAAGGTTTCCCC
>CALBTS010000831.1 GCA_937968035.1 uncultured Methanomethylovorans sp. | reverse complement strand
TGTTAATAGGCTTGACCTTCGTGTTCCTTGGCATGCTGGGTCTTATACGCTTGCCGGATGTGTACAACCGTCTGCATACAACTGCCAAGATAGGTACAGTTGGTGCCTTCGGTGTAATGTTGAGCATTCTCATGAGAGCTGGTTTCACACCTATAGGTGTCAAAGCTATAGCCGTTGGTCTGTTCTTACTTCTTACTGCCCCTATAGCAGCTCACATGATCACAAGGGCGGCTCACAGGCATGGAGTGGGTCTGTGCAAAGAATCAGTAATAGATGAGTACGGAAAAGCATGCGAGAGGTGTAAAAAATAAGCATTTTCTCACTTTTTATAAATTCTTAAGTTCTCTTTTTGATCACCCATCCAAAGAAGGTACACATTTGATGGGGAACATTGAAATCATTCATCATGATAATTGATCTTGAGCCGGATCACAATAGAATATAAAATAAAGTTCATGTAACTGACCACACCGATTTGGAACCCCCTGCATTAGGATCATGTGAGCGGGTTGGGGAGTGGGGGTTAGTGTGGGAGTGGGGTTAAAAATGTTGTACCCGCTCACTTGCCTTCATACGAATTAATGATATATATAGTTTCTCTTTGCTGAAAGTTTTCTAACTTATATTATACTTTGTGCTCCAAGACTAAAAAACAACTGCATTTATCCTATTTAAATATCCTACTCCCGGTCTAACACAATACTTATTTGATCACCTCTCCATATCATACGATAGGTTACAATACCTGATCTCAGCGGTACTTTTTATTATCTATCGTTCTTATTGTTCAGTATACGGAAAGATATGCATGTTGAAAGAGTACATTGATATTGGATATATTCCGGAAGAAACCGATTTTGTATGTGAGTATCAGCTGGAACCAGCGTCCGGGATTAGTTTAGAGGAAGCGTGCAGCCATGTGGCTGGAGAGTGTTCCATTGGTACATGGAATGATATTTCTCTCTTAAGCCCAAAAATGGCAGAGAAGTTAAAACCTCACGTGTTCTACATTGATAAAAAAAAGCATATTGTAAGAATTTCATATCCTCAGGACCTATTCGAATTTTGCTCTGTTTCCCAGATCATCATTACTGTTGCAGGCAGGATAATGGATCGTAAAATGATAAGAATACTCAAGCTTCATGACATCACTTTTCCGACAGATCCGCTGAGTGAACTATGGGGACCTAAGTATGGTATTGGAGGAATAAGGGAACTTACAGGTGTCTATGACCGTCCTTTAGTGAGCTCTACGGTAAATCCAAAGGTGGGACTTGATCCGGCAACACATGCAAAGGTAGCATATAATTCTTTTGTCGGAGGATGTGACCTGGTAAAAGACGATGAGAATCTGACAGATCAGAAGTTTAACAGGTTCGAAAAACGTGCTGAACTCACATTCAAGGCCCGGGACGATGCAGAAGAGGAAACAGGTGAGCGAAGGATGTATATGTGCAATATCACTGCTCCCACATGCGAAGAGATAATACGGAGAGCAAATTTTATAAGCAATATAGGTGGCCATTATGTAATGATCGACACTGTCCCCACTGGATGGAGCTCTCTGCAAACACTGCGCGATGTCACTGAAGAACTTGGACTTGTGATACATGCTCATATTATGGGCCATACTGCCTTTACCCGGCAGGAAGAACACCGTATCAGCCTGTATCTTATGACAAAGCTTGCGCGTCTTGTAGGACTTGATCAGCTGCACATCGGTACTATTGATAACAGGTTTCATGAAAATACAAAAGAATTAATGGCACTGTATGATTGCTGCATAATGGACAAATCAAAAGGAAATGAAAAAATGCATATCCTTCCTCAGAACTGGGATGGGATAAAGGCCATGTTCCCTGTTGCTTCAGCTGGATCCGGAGTTTCATCGATACCAGAACTTATGAATATCTTCGGCAAAGATGTTATTATAGACTGCAGCAGTGGTATACATTCACATCCAATGGGCACCTCTGCTGGCGCAAAAGCCTGCCGACAGGCTATTGATGCAAAGCTTGCGGGTATATCTCTGGAAGAATACGGAAAGAGCCATGCAGAACTACAAACTGCCTTGAACAATGGCATTTAATATGATGAGCAATGAGCACACGGACAAAAGTATTCAAAGTAACTCCAACTAACTTATCAGAAGTTATCAGGGAGTGTGCAGAAATTATTCAGAGAGGCGGCACTGTTGCCATCCCTACGGAAACCGTATATGGACTGGCAGCCAATGCGCTTGATCCAATAGCTGTTAACAGGATATTCCACGCAAAAGGTCGCCCTGCGGACAATCCGCTTATCGTGCATGTGGCATCTGCAGAGCAATTAGAGCAATTGGTGTCAGAGATCCCTCCCAAGGCTTTATCTCTTATCGAGACCTTCTGGCCAGGACCACTGACACTTATCCTCAAAAGGACTCGTATTGTTCCAGATATCACCACAGGCGGGCTGAACACGGTTGCTGTAAGGATGCCTGCTGATATAATAGCACAGGAACTGATACGCTTATCCGGTAAACCCCTTGCTGCACCCAGTGCTAACATTTCAGGCAGGCCAAGTCCGACCACTGCGTTCCATGTGCTCCATGACCTGGAAGGAAAGATCGATGCAGTGATAGATGCAGGAAATACGTGTATAGGAGTGGAATCCACAGTTATCGATATGAGCGGAGAAAAACCAGCTGTGTTAAGACCTGGCTATATATCCGCAACAAAAATCGAAGAGGTTATAGGAGAAGTGGAGATCGGCTACAGCGACCATGTGACAGAAACAGAGGGGGTTGTAAGGTCACCTGGTATGAAATATACTCATTATTCTCCCAGTGCTACCGTGCTGCTTCTGGAAGGACCGCATGATCTTGTTTTAAATAAGATCCGTGAAATGTATGCAGATTTCACGTGCAGGGGAGCAAGAGTGGGCTTGCTTGCCACGAGCAGTGATCTTTTTTCCCTGACGAATGATATGGTCTATCTTGGAAGAAAAGATGAACCTGAAGAAGTAGCCAGAAATCTATTCATAGGTTTGCGTTCTTTGGATGAGAAGGGAGTTAACATCATACTTGCAGACGGTTCTTTCACCCAAGAAGGCGTAGGTGCGGCTGTGATGAACAGGCTAAGGAAAGCCTCGGAAATGATAATCAAAGTATAGGTGTATTTATGAAGGGATATAAAAAGGACCAATTAAAGGCAAAACAGCGATACATTGCGATACTGAAAACAAATAAGCAGCTTTCCAGGATAAATGTCATTATCCTGTCCCTTGGCCTGGCGTTATCATATCTGGGAAAAGACACTGTAGGGACACCGTTACTTTGGACAGGGATCATCATTTTCCTCTATACGATGTCATCTAACTTCATGGCCCGTCGTTCACTGAAGAATTTGAAGTGACTGTATGGGCAAAAAGTAAGATCAGATCTTCAGATAATACCAGCCGTCTTAAAAAGTTTGAATGCCAAATCCGCAACTAAGAATTTGGCACTGCTAACAATGCCTACAGGATCAATGGTAAGGGTTCCGTTCGAACGGGCTTCTTCATAAACAGAAAGTGGATCTGTTGTATTTATAAGGCTTCGGACCGTAGCTTCATCAGTGGCTATTATTACAGTAGGATCGTAATCCTCTACATCCCCGACCTTTTCAAATTCGGCCACTCTACCGTTTTCTGTGACCAGCCATACATTCAGCTCACTTCCATCGTTCATCAGAATGCCTGCCAGGATCTCTTCGTTGCCCAGGAGTATTTGTATGGAACTTGGAAGTTCTTCGTAGTACGCATTGTACTCCGTAACAGCTCTATCCAGGTCATTGAAAAGTTCTGCACTGGCAGTATTCATTGTGATGAACAACAGGATAATTAACATGCATAAGGTCTTCTTCATACCAAACCTCTTTTTTTGTTCTTAGAATAGGAGTTTTTCCTATATCTTATTTTTATTTTTATGCTATATAACCTTGTTCGTCTTATAAAGAACAATTTAGAACCTTTTCAGAAATATACAGAATATATTCAGCTACAGATTGCTTTTTATATCGTGGTGTGATTAAGAGTATTGCTGTAAACTATCCTCGTTATTTTCTTTACATGCACAATTTGAGGTTTTCCAGAATGGGAGAGATAATTGCAAGCGACTCTATGTGGGAGTACTTCCGCTGGCTTGATGCAAGGCTGAAACAAGAGATGGACATAGCCAACGAAGCCAGAAAAAGGGGTCGTGATCCAAAACCCTTTGTAGAGATACCGCTTGCCAAAGATCTGGCTGACCGGGTAGAGAACCTTATCGGTGTACAAGGCGTAGCTCAACATATCAGGGAACTTGAAACAACCATGTCCCGTGAGGAAGCTGCCCTTGCCCTTGGCAGGGATGTGGCTGTGGGTACTGTCGGAAAATTCGATGACCGGAAAAAAGCCATAGAAGCTGCTATCCGTGTATCTATGGCAATGCTTACAGAAGGTGTGGTGGCAGCACCCATTGAAGGTATTGACAGGGTTGACCTTGGAAAGAATGATGATGGTACGGAGTATATCCGCATCCTGTATGCCGGTCCTATACGAAGTGCAGGTGGCACTGCACAGGCCCTTTCTGTGCTCGTGGGAGATTACGTGCGCAGAGGAATAGGCATCGATCGATATAAACCGCGTAAGGAAGAAGTGGAGAGGTATGTGGAGGAGATATTGCTTTACAGAAGGGTGGCAAATCTGCAGTACACGCCTTCCGAATCCGAGATAAAGCTGATAGTAGAGAACTGCCCCATCTGCATAGACGGTGAACCCACTGAAGAAGAGGAAGTGGAAGGTCACAGGAACCTGGAGAGAATAGAGACAAACCGTATAAGAGGTGGTATGGCTCTTGTACTGGCCGAAGGTCTTGCTCTGAAAGCCCCAAAGGTCCTGAAACATGTAAAAAAGCTACAGATGGACGGATGGGACTGGCTGGAAACCCTCATAGCAGGTACAAAGAGCAGTGGAAGTGAAGAGGAGCAAACTGCGGGTGTAAAGCCCAAGGACAAATACCTGAGAGATCTTATAGCCGGAAGACCGGTATTCTCCCATCCTTCAAGGCCCGGAGGGTTCAGGCTAAGGTATGGCAGGTCACGTAATACTTCTTTTGCCGCAGCTGGCATCAATCCGGCCAGCATGGTGATCCTGGATGATTTCATTGCTCCGGGCACTCAGCTTAAAGTGGAAAGGCCTGGTAAAGCTGCAGGCATGGCTCCTGTGGATTCCATAGAAGGTCCTACAGTAAGGCTAAGGTGCGGTGATGTTGTCAGGATCGATGATACAGAGGAAGCTCATAGACTGCACCCGGAAGTTGGATATATCATCGATATCGGTGAGATCCTGATCAATTATGGTGACTTCCTTGAGAACAATCATGTATTGGTTCCTTCATCATATTGCTTTGAATGGTGGATACAGGACTACTCTCTTGCCACCGGTGAAGATGGGTCAGCTAAGCCTGAACTTAAGCATCCTTCCCAGGAACTTGCCCTGGAGATATGTGAGAAGCATAATGTTCCTCTTCATCCGGATTTTACTTATCTGTGGCATGATATAACAACAAATGATTTTATAAGACTGGCAGAGTTCATCGAAGAACATGGGTCTTTGGACGAAAAGCTCTCGGTATTATCGTTGCCTCGGAAATTGAGTGCTGATAGCGGTATCAAGATACTGCTTGAAAACATGTTGGTGTTGCATAAAGTATCTGACGACATTATATTGATATTGCAGCCTCTTCCACTGCTCAGATGTCTGGGCATAGGAACGGACCTTCACAGAAATTGGACAGATATTGATGCAGAAACCGGTCTTGACGCAGTCAACAAGGTAAGTGGACTGCTTGTACGGGCGCGTGCCCCTTCAAGGATAGGAGCACGCATGGGGAGACCTGAAAAATCAGATAAAAGAATGATGTCACCTGCACCACATGCATTGTTCCCTATAGGTGAGACGGGTGGAAATACCCGCAAACTTGAAGACGCTGCCAGTTACAAAGAATCTGTAAATGGCAAAGTCGGGCTTATAAAAGTGGAGATCGGCTCACGGATATGTCCTGCATGTGGAATGGAATCATACGAGTTCAGATGTGAATGTGGGGAATTCACCATTCCTAAGCTATCCTGTCCGAGGTGTGGTCTTTCGGTCAACAAGGAAACATGTCCTAAGTGTGGTGTGAACACTACATGTGCCCGCATGCAGAGCCTTGATTTCAAGAACATATATCAGCGGGCCTTTGAGAAGCTGGGTGAACGTGAATCGAACCTGGATGCCATCAAAGGTGTCAAAAGGATGATGTCACGCAACATGACTCCGGAACCACTTGAAAAAGGCATTTTGCGTGCCAAGCATGAACTGTATACGTTCAAGGACGGCACCGTAAGGTATGACATGTCGGATATACCTCTTACACATATAAGAGCCGATGAGCTGGGCATACAAGTGGAAAAACTGCTGGAAATAGGTTATTCCGAAGACATTTATGGAAAGCCTCTCGCCAGCGGGGATCAGGTGGTATGCCTTAAAGTTCAGGATATCGTTGTTTCATACGACTGTGCTACATATCTTTTAAAAACTACACGATATATAGATGATCTTTTATCCCGGTATTACCATCTTGAGCCTTATTATAATGCTCAGGGCATCGAGGATCTTGTGGGAACGCTTGTCATGGGTCTTGCACCTCACACATCGGCGGGTGTGCTGGGAAGGCTTGTAGGTTTCACCAGAGCAGCGGTGGGTTATGCTCATCCTTTTTTCCATGCTGCCAAACGGCGCAACTGTGACGGTGATGAAGATTGCGTAATGCTGCTTATGGACGGGCTTATCAATTTCTCAAGAGAATACCTGCCGGACAGAAGGGGGGGGAAAATGGATGCACCACTTGTGCTTACCACCCGCCTGGACCCAAGTGAGGTGGATAAGGAAGCTCACAATATAGATGTGTGTGCATATTATCCACTTGAGTTCTACGAAGCTACACTAAAGTATACAAACCCAAAGGAACTTGAAAGTAAAATGGACCTCGTGAGCAGCCGACTGGGTACTCCTCTTCAGTATGACCATTTCATGTTCACACATGATACTTCTGACATAGCGCGAGGTCCCCCTGTCAGTGCTTACAAGACCCTTGGCAGCATGGTGGAAAAAATGGATGCACAGCTTGCTCTGGCAGATAAGATCAGGGCTGTTGATGCTTCAGATGTTGCTGAAAGGGTTCTTGTTTCACACTTCCTGCCGGACCTGTTCGGCAACCTTAGGGCATTTTCCAGGCAGAGCACACGTTGTATCAAATGTGATGGGAAGTTCCGCAGACCTCCGCTTACAGGTGTATGCCCTAAATGTGGAGGTCGTGTAATATTGACAGTGCATGAAGGCTCTGTAAAGAAATATCTGGAAGTGTCGAGAAAGGTAGCTGCCGATTACAATGTTTCGGCTTATACAAAACAGCGTATTGAACTCATAGGGCTTGATATCAGGTCTCTTTTTGATAATGATAAATCAAAGCAGACAGGTCTTTCAGAGTTCATGTGATGGATTATTTGATCGGCAGGCCAAAGGCATTGATCTGGTTGATCAGCTCGGTGAACTGTTCTACCTCAAAGGCGATCACTGCTTCCCGGGTCATACCTATGGACATTTCCCCATCATAGCTGAGCATCTCAGGGCCGCGGCGAACGAACCTGTCCACGCCGTCCCTGGATAAGGCTGCTTTTGCTTCTGGATCATGGACGAATGCGCGCCCTGGGATCAAAACCGTTTCTTTGACATCGGTAAGTTCGAGGTTTTTCAGGTCTTCTATTGTGATCAGGCAGCCGATGTCCTTGTCCACAGGCACTACGTTCACAGTGCCTCCTAATTTAGCAAAGATATCTGTAAGTCTTGAAGCAGCTGCTTTACTGGTGATCAGTGTTGCCTGCTTTCTTATTATAGGGAGCTGGCCCAGAGCTTGTTCATCATTGCGTAGTGCAAAGGGACAGCCTATGAGCGGGTCTTCAAGGGGGGTGCCTGTGATCCTTATCTTGTAGCGCGAAGCAGCTTCCCTTACTATGCTTAGGAATTCATGTATTGTATGTGTCGTCACATCTTGGAGGATCGGACCATTTCCCAGGATCAGGCCCTCTTCCCTGCGGTTTGCAAAACGCATGAGTATTGCACCTTTTGTTCCCATGTCCTGAAGGTCTGCAAGTGTTTTCCATAACTCTTCGCCGTCATTTACGCCGGGTATGAGCACAATTGCAGCATAAACATCACAATGCTTGCTGAAATCTTTCAGCACCTGCAGAGATGCCTGGGGATTGGGATCACGCATGTGATCAGCCCGCAGTTGTGGATCAGTGGAAAATACAGTGAATGATACCTCTGTAACTCCATGCTCTATAAAGAACTCTGCATCATCCGGGGAATTGAAGCCTTTGCCGCTGGTGTATCCTAAATGGATGGGTTTTCCAAGCTGGGAAAGAACGGATACAAGTTCTCTTAATTGCGGATAGCAACTGATATCGCCTCCGCCGCTAATGGTGATCTTTTCGATCTCATTTGACCTGAACCTGATACTGTCTGAAAGGCTGTGGAGGACAAGCTGCATGGGCTTAAAACCAGTATATGCTTCTCTCACACCCCTGCTACAGTAATGACATCCTTTTTGAAAAGGGAAACAATATTTGCACCCGAAGGGTGGAATCTCTTTTACCTTTTTAAAGTAACAATATGTGCAGAACCCATTGCAGTCTATGCCCGGACTGCCACCAACATCGGCTACAATTTCCATTCGTATCGTGTGATACCACATGTATTACTTAAATCTTTGTAATGCCAGGCTGCCTATATTCAAAAAGCATTTTTATAAAGCTAAATACATATCTACTATTTTATCAATATTATTTTGTATGAAAAATAAAAGTTTAATCATGCACAAATTATTCTTATTAGCACACTCTATGTGGCATCTAATAAGCCGACATAATATATTATATCTAATATATATCTTTTATCCTGAAATTGAATGCAGAGAGAATATTGGTGCAAAAGGTTTAAAACCTAATTAATCTTA
>CALBTS010000830.1 GCA_937968035.1 uncultured Methanomethylovorans sp. | reverse complement strand
AGATCGTATTCGGTGACTGGAGTTCAGACGTGTGCTCTTCCGATCTAGGGATCAGCAGTTTATCGCAATCCTCCCTGACCCATTTCCCAGGAAGTTGTAATATGACAGTTAATGACAAACCACCAATATTCTGTGAAAAGTATTGTATCGTCTGTAAAGGAGCAAGAGCAGGCAATAGTATCTGTAAGGCTATACAGGACCTTGAACTGAAGATCTGCGGCAAAAATGGCTGTATCTGGGGTAAGGCAAGGACTAAGTTCTATGGGGTCACACCTGACCAGAAAATACCGGAAAAATACGGAAAGCAATGAGCCATCAAATCTCTACATATACAGAAAAATAAAATCTATATCTGAAATAGCATAAATGTATATTTATGGATCCAGACATTGGAATCATCTTGTACATGATACTGCTTTTATCAGTGGGAATTGTGTTAGCAGGTTTTCTAATAATCCTTATCTAATGAACTACTCTTTCCTGCAAGTCTTCGGCTGTGGAGTAGTCACGGATTTCTTGCATTTAAGTATCTTTTTCCAGAACTGTCAATTTGAATTGTGATACGTCAAATAAACCTTTGTCACTTATCTTTAATTTTGGTATTACCAATAATGCCATGAACGACATTGTCATGAAAGCTGAGTTTAAGTTACATCCTATTTGGCGGATCTTTTCGTTCAGCTTTTCATAGGTTTCAATAACGATACCCGCTTGTTCATCAGAGATCAGTCCGGCTATCGACAGAGGAAGATGATATATATTCACTCCGTCTGACAGAGCCAGACCGCCTCTTGATCCGATAAGTCTGTTAATGACCAAAGCCAAATCCACATCATCCGTTCCTATAGCTATAATGTTATGGGAATCATGGGCAACTGTGGAAGCTATTGCTCCTTTTTTGATGTCGAAACCCTTAATGAACCCTATGGAAGGCACTGGATCTTCCGTATAACGGTTAATTACTGCGATCTTATTGATCCCGTGCGCCGGATCCGCAAATACCTTTCTATTTTTCTTCGGGAGCCGTTGTTCCAGAATATCTGTGAAAAGGGAGCCATCAAAGGCCTGTATGATCTTAAAAAGATCAGCACCCGAGTATACTTCCAGTTGTTCCGGTTTGATCTTTTTGGTTAATTTGAAATTATTGATCGGTTTTGATACAGATGACTGAAACAGCACTGTACCATTTTCAAACACGGGTTTTCCGTCTATATAAGTTGCAACAACATCCATTTTATCCAGGGAATTGACAATTATGAGATCTGCCGGATCTCCTGGCTGTAACATTCCGGCATTGATCTTATAGTGTTTTGATGCATTGAAGGAAGAGACCCGCAATACATCGAAGAGATCGTGACCTGCAGCTACTGCTCTGGACACAAGTCTGTTAATATGCCCCGCCTCAAGATGATCAGGATGACAGTCATCTGTGCAGAACATACATGATTCAGGGTACCTCGCGATAAGAGGATGAAGAGTATCGAAGTTTTGTGCAGCAGAGCCTTCCCTGATCAGTATATGCATACCATTTTCTATTTTTTCCAGGGCTTCTTCCAGCCGGGTACATTCGTGGTCCGTACTTATCCCTGCACGGATGTATTTTTTAAGGTCTTCCCCTCCAAGCTCAGGTGCATGGCCGTCAACCGGTTTACCTGCATCAAAGGCAGCTTTGATCTTAGCATATACCTCAGGATCGTCATTCAATACACCAGGGTAGTTCATCATTTCGCCCAATGCAACTATTTTTGGCTCTTGCATCAGTATTCCTATTTCCTTTGCTGACAAACTATGGCCAGTGTTTTCAAATTCTGTTGCAGGCACACAACTTGGAGCAGTAAAATGTATTTTTACAGGTACGTTTTCTGATTCCCTTATCATGTAAAAGATACCTTCAAGACCACACACATTAGCTATTTCGTGTGGGTCGGATACCGTAGCAACAGTACCATGTCTGACAGCCATTCTGGCAAATTCAGAAGGTTTTAGCATTGAACTTTCGATGTGGACATGAGCATCTATGAATCCGGGGAGTAAATATTTATCAAACTCCTCTTCCGTCCTTTGGACATTTTGGACCTTCCCGTCCTCAATAAAGACGATTGCATTATAAATATCCCGTTGGATAACATCTACCAGTTTTCCTTTGATAGTTTGCATAGAACCTGTTTTGGTTTGAGAGTTTTTATTTATTTTGTAAGCCCGGGCAGCGTCCAATTTTGCTGCATATCTTCTTTCCTTCAGTTTGTTCTTAATATTCTATAAAAATCCATTTCCGCTTATTTTCACATCAGCACATCTTTTATATATTACCAAATAAATATACTTGCAAAAGATTAAAATATATCCCAAGGTCACGCAAGTTTCAATAACTGCTTAATCAAAGCTACATAAAAAGGTTCATTCGAATACATGTTTTTTTTAGAGAAGGTCTTGCATGGATACTGAAATGATAATCACCCTCATAAATAATGCAGCGTTGCTTCTTGCGTTAGGTGTGGCTTATGATATTCTTTTTTCTAATGCGAACATAGATACGCGCCTGAAAAGTATAATTTTTGGTATAATCATTGGCCTCATTGGTATTGCTTTGATGTTAAATCCATGGGAGCTTTCCTTTGGGTTATTCTTTGATACCCGCTCAATCCTGCTAAGCATAACAGGCCTCTTCTTTGGTTTTATTCCTGTGATCATCGGAGCCCTTATTATAGCTTCTTACCGCGTCTATTTGGGCGGTGTTGGAGTAGTTATGGGTGTTTCTGTAATTGGGTGTTCTGTAACAATAGGACTATTGTGGAGACGATACCATAATAGATTACAAAAAGCCTTAGGGAGATTTGATCTATACATTTTTGGTGTTTTAGTTCACATTTTTATGCTTATATGCA
>CALBTS010000829.1 GCA_937968035.1 uncultured Methanomethylovorans sp. | reverse complement strand
AATTAATCAGGCTAGAGTAGTTTTCTGAGTAACATGCTCCATAGTTGAAAAATTTAACTTTACCCTGTGCTCTTGCAGAGTAGTATGATTATCATTACAAAACCAGAACTTTTATTATACTTCTGCAATAGTTTGATAAATCTCTAACATCCTTGAAGTAATAGTTATTTTGTGATGCCTTTCTGAGGCAGCTTTTATTCCATTTTTAGAGATATGCTTGGCAAGTTCATAATTCTCAAAGATCTTCATAATTTTAAAGGCCAGCATTACATGATCATCAAATCGATATAATAGTCCTGTTTCTCCATCATCTACCATATCCGGCACACCACCAACAAATGAAGAAATACAAGGTGTGCCTAACAATTGAGCTTCTCCCAGAGAATTGGGGCTGTTCTCAATCGCCGAAGGACAAACATAAACATGAGCAATCCTGAGCTCTTCGGCCATTTCTGTTTCATTAAGCTTCCCCAGAAAAACCACATTCTCTTCTAAGCCAGACTTTTTAAGTAATGCCCTCATATAGGCCCCATATGTGATTGTTCTCTGAATCCATTTGTGTCCACCGGTCACGTCAATCCCGGCTATTCTTAATTGAATTCCAGGATAATATTCTTTGACTATTGAAAGTGCTTTGAGGACTTGATGCAAACCCTTTCTTGGAGAATTTGCCTGGCTTAAGAATACTGAGTAATCTTTTTTGGCTTCAATAGACCATTTGTCCGAATCATAAAAACTGGAACGTAAAACCTCATTGCAGAAATAGTAATTACATTTCGGATTTATTGCCTTCACATGAGAATAATCCCAATCAGTCCTTCCAATGATATTTGTGCACAGTTTAAGATATCTTAGCTCAATTTCAGCACGTTGTTTTAATTCATTTAAATTGTGCGGAATGGTCTCTCTGTTCTTTAAATCACTTAACGTAGTATGCTTTAATAAATCAAGTGGCTTTACTCCAGCAAAAAAATACTTTCTATAGACGCTCAGCAAGCCCTGAATTGAAATAACATAGGTTTGTTTTGGACATGCAGTGATGCATGCCATACCATGAGCATACTCTGTACCATGAATATGGATTATATCAGGTTTAAACTCATTAATTACTTCTACCCAATATTTCTCCAATGATTTATCATAATATTTCTTCGTTTTCCTGGCAGGAAGAAGGTAATAGATGACATCGGCCTCCTCATACCTTTTTAATTTGTTCGCAGCATAAGTGGTGCTTACCGCTAAGGTAACTTGCGTGTTAGTGGAAAGCTCACCTGCTAGTGAGAACATCCATCCGCCGACTACCTCAGCAGGCAGGCCAAGCTTTTCCCGAACAGCAGGAAACTGAATATTTGTGATCCATAATATATTCATAATAATTTTTCTTTAAAGGTCTCTTTTAGTCGTCACTGATCTAGCACCTAAGGTCATTTACCAGACTTAAAAGTAACGCCTTCCAGCTTCATAATAGGCTTCAATAAATTAGTCCAAAATCTCTCTATTTAAGAGCAGCAAGATTTTACTCATAGTCTTTGATTCGCCGATCGCTTAGATTCTACAATATATGGTTTACGAAATAGGTCATAAATTTCCTTGTCATTTAGTTCTCTTAATGCCTTGGAGTGGCACATGCCTACCACAATCCAAGTAATTACATTAAGTAAATTATATGCAATCTGGTTTTCAATAAAAATCATAATCAGATAACTTGCCAAAAGTAACCCCAGAGATTTTAAAAACACATTTTTTGAAGAACTTAATGCTTTAAATATTGCTGATATTATTATAGATATATATAAAAGGAAACCGACAATTCCCGTTTTAAGTAGTATCTGAAGAAAAGCAACCTCAACGACCGGTCTATTATAGGTTTCAAAGGCTTCTGACATATACCCGGCATTCAATCCTTTACCGAGAAGAAATGCATCATTGTGCTTCAAGTCCTGAAAAACTTCATAATATAAAAAGGTCCTTGTATCTGCGTATGGATCAAGCTGACTATACCGCCTATCATCATCCCCTGACATCATTTGAAAGACACTCTGACCTTTTATTCCAAGATATAATGACCCAAATGGAATTAACAGGACACAAAAAACAATTACATTAAGTAATATCTTATTCACCTTTACATATTTAATTACGTAATATGCAATGACTACAGAAAATCCAATAAATATTCTTAGTATGCCTGATCTATTTGTCACTGAAACAACTACTATTAAAACTGCGATTAAAAGAATAACCAGCTTCTGCCATCCTGATCTTAATGGTATAGTTACGATTACATAAAATATTGGATATAACAGAAAAATTTGAAGTTCAAAATAATCAAGGAAGAAAATGGAAACCAATGTCACCGACACAAGGTAAATGAATAGAAGTTTGTTTGTAATATGAAAATATTTTGGACTAATTCCTGCGATTAAGAAAAATACAGGAAAAAGTGATATCCCCATGTAATTGTTAGCAATAAAATCCAGAAATTCGCTAAAAGACCTAAATTCAAGAAGACTACGTGTGAAGCAGATGAACATCCATACGATAAATAAGTCGTACAGCCTCAATGAGACCTTATCTATGAAATCCAGTCTCCAATATGTCCCAAAATAAATAAACAATATCAGAATTAATGAAGCTAATGCGAATACATACTGGAATTTATTATGTAAAAAACCTATACCTGGCCCATATGCATTGAAATAAAAAACGAAATGAAAAAGAAGAGCAAAGAGCAGGCTTGTAATTAATATCTGTTTCTTACTGAACATAAAGTTCTTGATTAGATTCCGGAGAATGCAATTATTTGATCCAGATCCCCTTTCTTTTTTTATTAATGACCATATGATACTGCAAAGGAGCTAAGATTAAACCATTAAAATTAGCTATCGCAGAGGCGATAAATAATGAATGAACCCCAACATGTAGCTGCTTAATTAACAACATAGCAATGCCAAGATACAGAATTGGACTGATTATACTGGCAATAAATTGAACTCTTAATGCACTGATTCCATTCAGGAGCTGGACATATTTCCCTCCAAACATCATTACATTAAAATAAACAAAGCCCCAAAGTGAAAGAGAGAAGGATATGGAAACCTTGCCTTCTCCCAACCAAAATTTGTAAAATGGATTAGATAATACCAACATTATCACTGTCCCTATCAGCACCAACGCATTAAGTTGATTATATCTCCTGATACCGTTCTTTATCCATTGAATATCATTTTGTTGATAGGCTTCAGTGGTGGCAGACCAGAAAGGAACAAGGAAAATATTAAAAATCATAAATGGTATTCCAAAATACTTGTATACCACGTTATAAGCTGTTACGTCGGCTGTACCAAAGCTTCTGGCTATGATTATATTGGCAGTCTGATATTGAATGATGGCAGCCAGCTGAATTATGAAGAATTTCACACCGAGACTGAAGAGATTCCTTGTGTGTGAAAGCTTTACTGTGGCAAAAGAAGGCCTGTATTTCTTGTACCGGCCGTTGAAAAAGATAAAGTTGGCGCCAATAATCACTATTAGTGGTGACACACATAAGGCCAGACCAAGTTTAATGAGCGAACCTTCTGTTGTTCTTACAAGGACAAGAATGATTATCAAAGCTAAAGCCTGTCCCATAAGATCAATTAAGGAAGATTTTGCAGGGTATTGGTCAGCTAATAATATTGTTGTTATGATTCTGAAAACAAACGATATACAAAAGTAAGTGAATACAATTATTGCCAGGGTTGTAACATCCGACCGCATGTTTGCTGAAACATTCAGTATTTTGGACCAATCAAGAAAATTATTGGTTATTAAGAAGATTAGCCACACTCCTGAGAAGATAATCCCAAGAATAAAATATGTTGTACTAACATATGCGCGTGCCAAATTATCATCCCCGCGTGCCTTTGCTTCAGCAAACCTGTTCCTCAAACCATGAGTCAACCCGACATCAAAAAACACGAACCACCCCACAATTGAACTCATGGTTAACCAAACCCCATATGTTGCCGAGTCAACATAATTAAGTGTTATTGGTAATGTCACGAAGCTTATTGCAATGCCCGCTCCTTTGATAAGAAGTGAACTTATAATATTCTTCTTAGCCTTGACACTTCGCTCATGACCTTTAGTAATGAACTTTGTGATTAATTGTATCGGTTGCGAGTTGAACAAATCCATGCTAATATGAAAACATACTTAATCAAACTTTGGAAACTTCAGTTTCTTGTATGCACGTAAGATTTTTCTTCATATATTGCCACTGGCTTTTTACGACCCTTAATGTAACAAATAGCATCATTCGTCGTTGAAATAGGTACGTTAGTCAAATATTTTAAAGCATTCGTCACTTACATATACATATGAAGATTGTTTTTATTACTCTCTTTTTGGCCTTAAGCAGTTATCTGGCAGCTACTGATTATTATGTCAAAAACGGGGGCAATGATCTCGCTCAAGGCACTTCAGATGCAACTGCATGGGCAACTATAGAGAAAGTCAATTCCAAATTTAGTACTCTTAATCCGGGAGACAGAATTCTTTTCAAGAAGGGGGACAAGTTCTATGGAAAAATAATAATATCAAAATCAGGAATATCAGGGTCT
>CALBTS010000828.1 GCA_937968035.1 uncultured Methanomethylovorans sp. | reverse complement strand
AATGTGGATAAAAGTACAGCTCTGGCCAGAGCTGTAGTGGATGCATTTAAATGCTGAAAGAAGGCAGGTGTTCAAGAATACAAGGATAAACATGGCAAAATGAAAAGATATTGAGTTCGTGGAAAATGTGAAGTAAAGGTGAACTATGGGTTCACCAATTTTGCAAGGTCGGCTTTAAGGGAAATAATGTCGTTATCTATTTCACTTGACAACTCTTCATAGTATGTAGAGATATTGCCCTTATTCTTTATAAAATCAGCATTATTTTCGGAAGTAAATGAAGACTCTATTTGTCCAGAGATAATATTATCGAACACAACATACTGTGGGTATTGTTTCACGAAAACCTTGTTTGAATTAAATATATTTGTAAAGTTTATAAGAACATCCTGAACCTTATTAGAAGCTAAATAAGTGAAAGGAACAACTTTATTATAATCTGATTTGAAATCCCACCACACAGCATTCATTTTATAATACATACGGGGTACATGTCCCCTTATATTCATGTCAGGGTCTTCAATAAGTTTTATCATTTTGTCACAATCAAATCTTTTCAATGAGCTTTGCATTGGCATATAAAATTTCTCAAGCTTACGTTCAAGGTATGCTATTTTCTGTGCATTAGCCGTTTGTTCTGTGTTCTTATTGGTTGTGTGGAATATATAGTAAGTATATACCACATACAATACTGTTATACTAACCAGAAATAAAGAAGAAGTCATATTAGAAGCATTGTATCCATTCAATAACGGAAACCATATTTTTGTATAATGAGTAGCAAAAAAAGAAACAAGAATTGGAATTACTAGGAATGTAACAAGAATCAAGATTATATTCAGAGTAAAATTAAGTATATTGTTTTGTGAGAACAGTAATCCAAAATTAGAACTTGCTTTCTTTTTGTCCATAGGCAATTTGCTCATTTTACAATCAGTGTCAATTTGCTTATTGCTTTCCATTAAAAATTCATCGACTACTATAGGTTATCCATTAAGTAATAAAAGTTTCCTAAATTAGACCCATACAAACCAAGATAGCCCTATTTTATCGACGCTTCAACATCCAAAGTGATGATTTTAGGATTCTATGCTAACGCACCAAAAGCTTGATACTCCAATGATATATTAATAGCAGGAAGTTTCAAATGAATTGTAATAAAAAAGGGAAAGTGTAATTAAGTGTATGCAAATTCAATATATTCTTTTATATGTGTATGCATATATGTGGCAATCTAAGTAAGGAGTATTTCAGATGCTAGAGATATTACGCGAGTCCTTTAATGAGATCCCTATTGTGAAACGGGGAGATTACTATTATTTCATCCACCCCATATCTGACGGGGTTCCTGCACTGGAACCGGAGCTTCTGGAAGAGATCGCAGAGTACATTGTGGAAAGGGCGGACTTCGATGTGGACAGGATAATTACCATAGAGGCCATGGGCATCCCGCTGGTCACCACAGTTTCTTTGATGACTGATATACCTTTTGCCATTGTCCGTAAAAGAAAGTATGAACTGGAAGGAGAAGTAGTCCTTTCCCAGAGCACAGGCTATTCTAAAGGCGAATTGTATATCAATGGCATAAAAAAAGGAGACAGGGTGCTTATAATTGATGACGTGATCAGCACCGGAGGCACTTTGTTGGCGCTGGTAAGGGCACTCAAGAACATTGGAGCCATAATTGCAGGTATCTTTGTTGTCATTGAGCGCGGCGAAGGGGTTGCAAGCCTTAGAAAAGAAGGCATAGAAGTGACAACACTTGTACGTATAGATGTCGATGAGCATGGTGTGCATATACTGGAGGACCAGGTTGGCAGACAGTGAAGCATTCGATTTCCAGATAGCAAGGATCATTGGCATAATAAAAGATACAGGTGCAAAGACCGTAGGCTTACAGTTCCCTGAGGGCTTTAAACGCAGAGCTGCGAGCATAGCCTTTGAGGTCGAAAAAGCTACAGCTGCACAGATATTGATATCCGGGAACCCATGTTTTGGGGCATGTGACATAGATGTCGATCTGGCACGCAGGGTGGACATACTGTTCCATTTCGGGCATGCTGTGCTTGATGACAGTAGCTATGTTAAGAATGTGTATTTTATTGAGGTACGGTCCAATGCTGCAGTAGAGGAAGTGGTGAGCAAGTCTCCGGAAATGCTCCGGGGACAGAAGATAGGACTCCTCACCACGGTTCAGCATGTGCACAAGCTTCAGGAAGCATGTGAAATATTACAATCCCATGGCAAAGTGTGCGTGATCGGGAAGGGAGATGAGAAAATAGCATATCCGGGACAGGTACTCGGATGTAACTTCTCCTCGGCAAGAGCAGAAACATGTGATGAATACCTGTATATTGGCAGTGGTTACTTCCACCCCATGGGTGTGGCATTATCTACGGGAAAAAGAGTGCTCATAGCTGATCCCTTTGTGAATGAGATTAGAGAACTTGACATTTCAAAGGTTCTCAAACAACGCAGTGCCGTTATTGGAAGATCGCTGGATGCAGATCTATTCGGAATAATCGTATGTTCCAAGCCAGGACAGGAACGTATGACACTTGCCCTGAAGTTACAGGACCTTATACGCAAGCATGGTAAAGATGCCCGGATCATTATGATGGACCTTGTGACCCCTGACCAGTTACTCCAGTTCAAAGTGGATGCTTTTGTAAATACTGCATGTCCGAGACTTGCCATTGACGAGGTTGGCCGTTTCAATGCGCCGATGCTCACTCCACCGGAACTTGAGATAGTACTGGGCGAGAAGGAGTGGAAAGATCTGGTATTCGATGAGATAACTGCCTGAAGCGGGTCATTAAATGAAGCAGAGAAAACTTGAGATCATGCTGGAAAAGGTGAAAGGGTTCGAAAAACCTGATGTGAACCTGGAACAATATGCCACGCCTGCTCCCATCGCTGCTGAGGTATTGCATTTTGCATTTATGCATGGGGATCTGCAGGGTACGGTATACGACCTTGGATGTGGCACCGGTATCCTTGCCATTGGTGCAAAGCTCCTGGGTGCTGAAAAGGTAGTAGGGTTCGACCTTGATCCCAGTGCCCTTGAGATCGCAAGAGAGAACGCATCTATGATGGGAGTTGACGTGGAGTTCGTACAATGTGACATCTCAGGTGTGCCCGAACATGCAGATACTGTAGTAATGAACCCGCCTTTTGGAGCACAATCAAAGGGTAATGACAGACCTTTCCTTACAACTGCCCTGAGAGTTGCAGATGTGGCATATTCCGTCCACAATTGCGGGAGTCACAGGTTCATAAAGAGTTTCATAAAGCCTGCGATCATTAGTGACTGGTATGAAACTGGTTTTCCGATAAAACGAACATTTAAATTTCATAAAAAGGATGTAGAACTGGTTAAGGTTGAGATCTACCGGATAGTCCGGTGTGATGGCAGTATATAATCTGCCGATGTTTGCAACTGCTTTATATAGCGGGAAATATATGTCTTGCAAACTGGCGCTCGATCATATCGATCTAATTTCATCATGAGGGATTCTTATTCGGATAAGGAACAGGAAAAAGGTTTCACGCAGGATGATCAAAGGCTCAGGCGAGGGATCAGAAAGTGTACGGTCATCGGAAGAAACAGAACAAATGGTGACCAAGGGAACGAAAGTGGAGGTAGCTGCTAAAATGGTGAAAGTGCCAAAAAGCGGCATTGTAAAGCCTTCAGAGAAAGTGATAGCGGAGGAGAACATGGATGAAGAGGAAATGATCTTTGTGATGCCTGGAGACATTATTGGTACTACTGAAGAATTTAGTCCCGGGATCGGGACTTTCCTTCATGTTGCAGATATCCATGCTGCCTCTACAGGTGTCGTGGAGATAGATCGGAAAGCACGTATCATATCCGTTGTTCCCAGCACCAAGTATCCACCATCTATTGCCGTAGGAGATATCGTAGTTGGCAGTATAACCGGCCTCAGAGAGAGCGTCGCCCTTGTCGAGATAGCTGCTATAAAAGGTGAAGGCGAACGTGAATTCCATAAAGTAGGAACAGCTGCCGTACACGTGTCAAATGTTAAAGATTCGTACTGCAAGAGACTGGACGAGGAATTCGCTGTAGGAGATATAATTAAAGCAAAGGTTTTGAACACTGAGAACATGCGGCTTAGTACTGCAGGGAAGGAACTTGGTGTAATGAAAGCTCAGTGCTCCAACTGCCGTGCTGTTATGGTCAAGGAAGATAACAAACTAAAATGCCCGGAATGCGGAAGAGTAGAGAGACGTAAACTCTCCTCAGATTATGGAACAGGCATAGTATAATATAAAAATCTGGCTTATATGGGTGAAGTCCATGGAACTGAAGATCATAGACAAGACCGAAGATGAAATGCACCTTGAGATAAAAGGTGAAACACACACTCTTCTTAATATGCTGAAATCTGTGTTACTTGAAGACACAAGGGTACACACCGCTTCTTATGATATGAAGCATGTGTCTATAAGCGAACCTGTCCTGTACATAAAGACAGACGGTACAGACCCTATCATAGTAGTTAGAGAGGCTGCTGAAACTCTTGTTGTACAGTGTGAAGAGTTCATCAGCGTATTTGGCAAAGCTGTGGAAGTCTAATAATTTCCACTGCATTTTTTCTTTTTTAATGTAAGATACTGACATCTATTATTTATTATACAAAGTGAATACTTTGTGACCTGGAAGGAATTTATCAACTGGAGATGTAATATCGTGAAAGTAGTGGCATTTAATGGCAGTCCCAGAAAAGAAGGCAATACTGCAACGCTCATAAAGTATGTCTTTGAAGAACTGGAAAAAGAGGGAATAGAAACCGAGCTTGTGCACATTGGGGGTAAAAAGACAATTGGATGCACAGCATGCATGAAATGTTATCAGAATAAGGACAGGAGATGTGTTTTCAATGATGATCTTGTGAATGAATGCATTGTGAAAATGATAGATGCAGATGGAATTATCCTGGCTTCCCCCACATACTTCACAGATATAACGACGGAAATGAAAGCTCTTATAGACAGAGCTGGTTTTGTATCAAAAGCCAATGGTGACTTGTTCAGACGCAAGGTAGGTGCAGCTGTAGTAGCAGTGCGCAGGGCTGGTTCACTCCACGCTTTCACCACCATGAACAATTTCTTTACCATAAGTCAGATGATCATACCGGGTTCCACGTACTGGAACATAGGTGTGGGCGGCGCCCCGGGAGATGTGCAAAAAGACGAGGAAGGTATCCGTACAATGCAAACCCTGGGACAGAACATGGCATGGCTGATGAAAAAACTGTATAGTTGAACTATAGTAAGAATAGAGGAGATATAATGGCACTTGATGAGGCAGCACTGAAGAAGTTCGGGTTCATCCCGCGTGAACCAAAGGATGCAATTAATATTGACCCCCTGCAGACCGCAGGTAAGTTAACCGAAGAAGCCAGGCGTGCTCTGCTGGAATGGGGCGATGGCTATTCTGTCTGCGACTTCTGCGGAGGTGTGCTGGACCTGATCAAGAAGCCACCCATAGAGGAATTTGTGCATGGGGCACTTCCCGAATTCCTGAATGTAGATGCTGTGAGGATCACACATGGCGCAAGGGAAGCAAAGTTTGCGGTAATGCACTCCATTGCACAGGAAGGGGACCATGTGGTGATGGACGAGGTTGCACATTATTCCTCTGTTGTTGCCGCCCAGCGGGCCCGGCTTAACATAAAAAAAGTGCCGCATAGCGGTAGCCCGGAATATATGACAGATGTGCAAGGGTATGCTACAGCTATTGAAGAAGTGATAAAGGAAACAGGTAAAGCACCGGCATTGGCCCTGGTCACTTATCCGGATGGTAATTATGGGAATATCACCGATGTGCAGCGTGTATCAAAGATCTGCCATGACTACGATGTGCCCCTGCTGCTGAATGGCGCATACGCTGTCGGCAGGATGCCAGTGGATGCCAAAAAGCTGGGTGCTGACTTTGTGGCAGGCAGTGGCCATAAATCTATGGCTGCATCGGGCCCCATAGGACTGCTGGGTGTCAGTGAGGAATATTCTGACATCGTGTTCAGGAAATCACCTACAAACAAGAACAAGGAAATAGAACTATTGGGATGCACAGCCAGAGGTGCCACTATTATGACAATGATAGCCTCATTCCCTCATGTAGTAGAGCGGGTGAACAACTGGGACCAGGAAGTGCAGAATGCACGCTGGTTCTCCGGTAAACTTGAAGAAATGGGGATCATCCAGAAAGGACAAAAGCCACATAACCATGATCTTATGTTCTTCGAAGCCCCTGTCTTCTATGAAATATCACAGAAGGCAAAGAAGGGAAGGTACTTCCTGTACAGGGAACTCAAAGAACGTAATATACATGGCATCAAGTCCGGACTTACTAAATACTTCAAACTGAGCACGTTCCAGGTAGGCAGGGACAACTTGCAATACGTTCTGGATTCTTTCCAGAGTATCATTGACAAGTATGAAGCAGAGGTATGAGTAATAATTAGACCTTCTATCTTTTTTTTGTCCTTGATACTATGTGGACAATTTTATAAATAGAAAGATATGATATACATATATCAAGTGTATGCCGATGGTAAGAGATTCAATTATCAGACCTTCCAGAGAGAAGTTCAAGAAAGTAAAGATGAGATTTGCTCACGAGCAGCTTAACAGGACCATATTGCTCTTTCTGATAGTGATGCTTCCGATCATTGCTATTGACCTGGCAGGGCGACAGGAGATCATACCTGTTCCTGAAGCATTGATGAAGATACTGGAAGGTATAATAGTGGTTTTGGTTTCCTTTGGCGGAGCCACGCTCTTCATAAGACTTACTATCAACTTCACTATAGGTAAATTCGAAGGTATCGGACAACCTGAAGAGAGGATCCTGTTTAGCAAGCTATATATCTTGCTGGTGTATGTACTGGCTACAGTAATCGTTTTCTTGCACATGGGCATTGGCATACAGAACGTAGCCCTATTTTTAGGTCTGACAGCCACCGGTTTTGCCTTTGCTGTCCGGGACGTGGTGCTTTCCTATATAGTATGGTTCATACTGCTGACAAAGAAACCTTTCAAGATCGGCGATTATATAAATGTGGCTGGAGAGGAGGGGCAGGTCAAGCACATAGGCATGTTCTATGTTTTAATAGATCCATCGCCGGAAACGTATGCAGACTATACAAAGGTACCTAACAAGGTCTTCCTCGAAAAGCCTATCCGTAACTATGGGAGTTATAAATTCGTGTCAACATTCGACCTATACCTGAAAAGCGTACCAACAGACATAATTGACAGGCTTGAGAGGATACGGGAAAAAGGCAGTGAGTTAAAGGGTGCAGATGCCACCTTTTATCTTAACAGTGACAGTGATGGTGTTAAGATCACAGTGGAGTTCAAAACGGTCTACGAAGACAGGGATATCCTGAGAGACCGCCTCATGTCCGTGATGCTGCAGGAAGTGGGCCAAAATGCATGAAACAATGTCAGGTGCCTCACCACAAACTCTATAATCAAAGAAGTAATATGGATTATGCTGTTTTCATAATGCGGCTGTGGTTTAGTGGCTATGACCTGGGCTTCCCAAGCCTAGAACCCGGGTTCGAATCCCGGCAGCCGCATAAGATCAAAAGAAAAATGTAAAATATAGTTTCATTTTTTCTTAGATTTTTCCGGTATTTTCTGGTCCGGCGTGACCCCGTAGAATTTTGTCCTCGCTTTGCCCCAGATACACCCGGTCTTACCGAAGATCTTCAGTTCCAGGTTCTGTATAGCTTTGCATATGCCGTTACCAGATCTTGCCCCTTTACAGACGAAGCAATACTTTTCACAGAAAACCGGCGGTTTTCCCTTCTCTGCCATATTGTTACCTCCTACGGATAAAACAAACTTCCAGTATGAAATGTAGGTATCAGTTTATAAAAGATGTGTCTGTAATTTTTAATGACAATAATTGCCTGCAGAATTAAAATAAACAATTATTCCATATCCCTCATGGAAACATTGCGAAGCCTGGTGACACCGCCGATCTCGTCTATAACCTCCGCTACAGCGGCGGGGACAAGCTGGCGCCAGTCGTCGCCTTCGATCATCTTTTTGCGGATCTCTGTTCCGGAGTAGCCTTTCCTGTTGAACATCGGAGGCTGCCTTACATTCATATCCGCTTCCCTGAAAAGCTGGATCACAAGAGGATTGTTGGAGTACACTACATCAAAGGGAGGGGACATGGAAATGATGTGAGACACCCAGACAGCGTTGCGCTGGAGATCTTCAATGGGTATTGCATAATGTTTCACATCTGCATCTTCCAGAGCATGCCGTATCATCATAACCCTTTCACCTGCAGTAAACGGGTTCTCAGGGTCATGACTCTTCTGGGCACTGCCTATGCCTATTACCAGCTCATCTACTTCCTTTGCAATGGTACAGATGGTGGAATAATGCCCAAGATGGAATGGTTGGAAGCGTCCTATATAGAACGCTCTTCTCATGTGCATAAATGACAACCGTTAACGTATGCCACATTCGTCGAATGAGAATTTCTCACAGACTTCAAGATAATGGCCTGAGTTGTTATCGTGTTTCATTTTTGCAAGCTTCTTCACAAGATCCAATCCTGGAGGTGCGGGATTCTCCATGATCTCCAGCGTATCCTTTACCTTGTCGAAGTACTTCTGCCCTGCATCTGTGCGTATGAACACACAGTTCCAGCCGTCCGGAGTGCCTACCGATCCTACGGATATATCTGCGAACACAGATGTATAATCACAGCAATGATGACAGGGATTCCTTGCATAAGGTGCAACTTCAGCTATCTTGACACTGTGCTCCTGACCATCCTTAGTATAGTTCCAGAACTTACCTTTTCCGAAATCCATCTTCACAACGTCGTCGACGTTAAGCTTCATGATCTCAGGAACGATCTTCTCCCTCATAGTTTCGTGGTAGAAACTTTCCATACACAAGAGACCCACTATAAGGACGATCTTGTCATTGACGTTCTCAGAGATAAGACGGGCTCCATGAGCCTGGCAGGGTACACCCACTACTGCTATGCGATCATATTTCTCAAAGGGCTCCTTAAGTGCTTCCAGAACCGAATCATAGGTATACTTGGTACCTGTGGTCTTATCCACATCCTCGGGTTTTGTCATGAGGATAAGTTCTGTTTCCCACGCATTGTTCCTGGAAATACCAACAACACAGTCGATCTCGCCTTTTCTGAGCAGCTCTTTAAGTATATGGGAAGTCACGCCTCCATCCTGACCGACAATCGTGCTCTTTGCACCAAAGAAGGACTTCACGTTGGCAAATTCGTCATCGTAATATCCATCTATCACAGGACAGACCCTTCCACATGTGAAACAGCCTTCACATACATTAAGAGTTGCACCTTTCTCATACAACTCAAGGTTGTCGGGATCGCGTACTTCTGCCCGTTTGTTTACAACAATAGCACCGGCAGGGCATGCAGATGCGCATGCCCCACAAGCAGTGCAGACGTCATGTTCAATGACCTCTAAGATCTTTGGATGAACCATCCTCCAGATCCTCCCAATTATCCGATTATTTCCTTACCAATGAGCTTTATTGCTTTCTCCTTGTCCGGACCTATCGGAGAGCCTGCAACGATCTGTGTAACGCCTATGTCCAGGAGCTCATTGATCCTTGCCTTGCAGTCTTCAGGTGTACCGCTTATGGAGAACGCATCCATCATCTCTTTGGTGACCATGCCGCCCATCAGGGCACCGAAGTCGCCTTTTGCAATAGCTCCGCCGATGGCTGCCTTTGAAGCTACGTCAATACCATGACGCTGCAGGACCATGTCAGGGGAACCAGCAACAATGAAAGCAACTACGACCTTTGCGGCGTTCACTGCTTTTGCTGCATCCTTGTCAATGGAGAAACATGCATATGCTGCAACATCAACATCCTTGGGGTTACGGCCAGCCTTCTTTGCGCCAGCTGCTATCTGCTTAACTGCCTCTTCGAAGTCTCTTGGGTGAGAAGCATTGATCAGTACCCCGTCAGCAACCTCACCGGCAAGTTCCAGCATCTTTGGACCCTGTGCACCCATGTAGATAGGTATATTACCTGCCTTGAATGCCATCTTTGCACCGCCGAACTTAACAACCTCACCGCTCATTGTCACTTTCTTGCCTTCGAAGAAAGAACGCAGTGCCTGAATGCTTTCTTTTGTTGTTGTCAGAGGTTTCTCCCACGCGATGCCCATTGCATCGAATGTTGCTTTGTCTCCGGGACCGAGGCCGATGATAGCACGTCCGCCTGAGATCTCATTGATAGAGGCTATGCTTGATGCAGTTACTGCTATGTTCCTTGTGTAGGGGTTGGTGACACCCGTACCGAGCTTTATGCGGTTGGTGTTCATTGCCAGCACGGTAAGAGTGGAGTATACATCACGGTTGTTGTAGTGATCTGTGATCCATACGTTGTCAAATCCCTGCTCTTCAGCGAGCTTAGCATAGTGTGCGATCTTAAGGACCGGGTCGCTTGGTACGAATTCTATTCCGAATGTCATTTCAATCCTCCTCTGATAGAGTGTTGCTAATCAGGTAACTGTACCTATTTATATGTTTGTTGGTTTAGTCATTCGCTTTGTACTTGCAGCTATGCATTCACCGAAGATACATAGCATCTGGCATCATCAGTTATAATTGAACAGATGTTTTCCTGAAAATTAACCAACACAGATATATCAATTGACATAAAGAATATTGTTCAATTCACCAGGGGGTGAGATGGGGAGAACCATTTTTCTGGGGAAACAATGTGATGATCCCAACAACCGGATGGATTAGTATGCTTTTGTCTTGAACAAAGAAAAGAAAAGAGTGATACTCATGAAATGCTACGAATGTGCCAAAACTGGAAAAGAAGCAGACACTGTTGCTGCTTGCATAATATGTGGAAGAGGGGTTTGCAAGGACCATCTCGTAAGGGAAGAGACACCTATATGGGAAGGAGAATACAGCATCAAGCTGAGATGTGGTATGGGAGTGGAATGTAAACTTGATGACATAAACCGCTGGAAAAAAGTGCTCTGTATACCCTGCCACAAAGCTCTGAAGGAGAACTACTAGGTGATATGATGATGAAATGCTATGATTGCATGGAGAATGGAAAGGATTCCAACGCAGTATGCGTCTGTATCACTTGCGGCAAGGGCCTGTGTATGGACCATACAAAGGAACTGGAACTGCCGGTTACCGTAGGAACACCTCCTGACCTTAAGAGGTTGCCAAATAGCCTGCCAAGACTTGTATGCAACTATTGCATCAACCAGATAATAGAAGACGGATTTGATTGATCGGACTATGCAGGAGGAGAAGAAATGACCAGACACAACGATATGTTAGAGGATAAAGAACTTATAAGATCGATGTCCGAAAAACTCGGATTTACCCCGCAGATACTTGAAACTCTCGGCGAGCTGGAACCTGAGTTCCTGACGAAATACAACAGGTGTAACCGCAGATTATTGCAAGATGGAGCACTGTCTGCGAAAGTCAAGATACTGATGGCGCTTGCCGTAGTAGCGTCCAAACAATGCGAAAAGTGTGTGATCTCCCAGATGAAGAGCGCACTGGAGAATGGTGCTACAAAGGAAGAGATAATGGAAACAATGGATGTGATATCCATAACTTCCGGTGCACCTGCCGTTGCAGCATGCAGGGATGCATTGAAATTGCTAAAATGAAACTTCCCGGAAGGTCATCTCTCCGATGGCCTTCCATCGGAATACACTGATAGATCACGCTTATTACATTATATTGTTGAGGGGGTACGCCGCATTAGAGCCTTGAGAAGCATATATCTGACAATATTAGTAATGATCGCACTCTGCACAATAACTTTCAATGCACTTGCAGTCACACCCACTGCACATGGTGAACTATCCTCTGATATGTTCACTGATAGTAATAAATGTGCACAGTGTCATGCCATTACCCATGATCAGTGGGAAGGCACCATGCATTACAACGCTTATGAGGATCCTTTCTATCAGAAGGAGGTTCTGGCTGCAAGCAATGATACACAGGGCATAGTGGATGAATTCTGCTCCCGGTGTCATACCCCCATAGGGGTCGTATCAGGCGAGATACCGCCAATAGGCGGATCAGATCTCAGTGCCATTGCAAGAGAGGGGGTACATTGTGATCTCTGCCATGTTATATCCGGCAGCAACGGCACAGGCAATGCGCCTTTTGTTGTCAGCCCGGGGAATATCAAGTGGGGACCCTTTGATGATTCAAGGGCTGCATACCATGAATCAGAATATCTGGAATTGTACACCACTTCGGAATACTGCGGCATGTGTCATGATGTGACACATCCTCTTAACGGTCTTGTCGTCGATGATACGTACACTGCGTGGAAGGAAGGACCCTATGCCGAAGAAGGGGTTGTGTGTCAGGACTGTCACATGACCTCGGGTATAACCAAATTTGAAGCAAATCCCGGAAGAGCAGGGTCCGGTGCCCAAAAAAGAGAACATATATCCACCCATGCAATAGTAGGTGGCAATGCCTTTGTAACAGAGGTCCTTGGAGAAGAGAAATATAGAGAAATGGCTGTGGAGAGACTTGAAAAGACAGCAACTCTTTCCATTGATGCACCTCAGATAGGCCAGAGAGGAGATAACGTCAGCCTGAATATATCCATTACCAATTCAGGAGCCGGGCACAAGATACCCACAGGAGTTTCTGAGATCAGGCAGATGTGGCTTGCTGTAAGCGTAAAGGACGGCAGCGGTAAACAGGTATACAATACCGGAGAAGTTTATGATAATGGAACTGTAGGGAATGCAAAGATGTACAACACTGTTCTTGGTGATGCGCAGGGAAAGCCGACCCTCAGTTTCTGGCTTGCCCAATCCATACTTGAAGACAACAGAATACCCCCCAGAGGAACAGTTTCAGAGAAGCACACATTCAGAATACCTGAAGATGTGACCTATCCGCTTGCAGCGGAAGCAACACTTAAGTATCGTTCAGCACCACAGGATCTTATTGACCATCTATTCGAAGAAGATGTGTATGAGGTACCTGTTATTAGTATGACAGAAATATCTACGAACATCTATGAGAATGAGGAAGCAGCAGAGGATGCAGCAACACCTGCAACCCCGGGAGTAGGGGCCCTGGGCTCTGTAACTATCCTGCTGTGCGCAGCATACTATTACATGGAAAGACGGGAAATATGATTGGAGTTCATAACAGGCTGTAAAGATAACAGCTTGGAATATACAGACAGGAGATAAGAAAAATGCCAGCAAAAGTAGATCCGAACATATGTGAAGGAATAGGAGCATGTAAGGAATCTTGCCCTGAGGATGTCTTTGAAATGAAAGATGACGGACAGGGACTGAAATCTGTGGTCGTCCATCCGGACAACTGTATAGAATGCGGATTATGCGTAGATGCATGTCCCATGGGAGCAATAACCATCGAATGACCCCTGAATGAATAGAATATACAATGGAGTGTCTTAATGACGGGTGATGCTACTATCAGATTGCTTGGAATCTCAGGAAGTCCCAGGAAGAAAGCTACGGATTATATCGTAAACGAGGCCCTGAGATATGCCCAGGAGAAATTCAACGTTGAAACTGATTATTTCTCTGCCAGTGGAAAAGACCTTAAGTTCTGCATCCACTGCGATTATTGTGTGCGCAAGCAACAGGGATGTATCCACAAAGACGATATAGTGCCACTCTATGAAAAAATGCTGTGGGCTGATGCCTGGATCATAGGCACTCCTGTGTATCAGGGTACGTTAAGTGCACAGACGAAGACTATAATGGACAGATGCCGGGCAGTTGTGGCACGTGACCCAAAAGCCTTCAAAAACAAAGTGGGTGCTGCAACTGCTGTTGGAGGCGACAGGATAGGAGGACAGGAACCTGCCATCCAGAGCATATTGAACTTTTATGTGATCAGCGAGATGCTGCCCATTGCCGGAGGTTCCTTTGGTTCAAATCTCGGAGGAACATTCTGGTCCCAGGACAGAGGAGCTGAGGGGGTCGCCGAGGATACCGAGGGCATAAGAAGCCTGCATCGCACGGTAAATAAGCTGATCAGGGCCGCCCAATTGATCAAAAAGGCTCAGCAGGAAGGGATCCCTTGAAGTTTGAAGAAAAAACAATAGACATCATAAAAAGGACAAATGATGTAAAAAGCTTCAGATTCAGGCGGCCTGAAGGCTTTGATTATAAACCCGGCCAATACATACTTGTAAGTCTGGAAGTGGAAGGGAAAGTGATCACAAAGGCATTCAGCCTTTCCAGCAGTCCCACCGAGAAAGATCATATAGAGTTCACCAAAAAGCTTACAGGTCATCCGTTCTCAAACGTGCTTGACAATATGAAGATAGGGGATAGTGCTGTCATTAGCGGGCCTTTCGGTAAGATGACCTTCGAAGGAGAGTATGCAAAAGTGGCATTGCTGAGCGGCGGGATAGGTATCACTCCCATGATCA
>CALBTS010000827.1 GCA_937968035.1 uncultured Methanomethylovorans sp. | reverse complement strand
GATCGTATTCGGTGACTGGAGTTCAGACGTGTGCTCTTCCGATCTTGTCCGTGTCCAAACGTCCTTGATACCTGCCTTTTCCAGCACTTTCTTTGCTGTTCCGCCGGCAGCAAGTCCAAGACCTCTGGGTGCAGGCATAAGCACTACAATAACACTTCCCGCCTTACCCTTTACTTCAGACGGTACGGTGTGGTTAAGACCACAAGCACATTCCCATGAACCGCATCCGCGCTTCACGCGTACCAGATTGATCTTCGCATTCTCAATAGCTTTTCTGATGGCCGGACCTACCTGATTATCTTTAGCCTGACCAAGACCCACAAAGCCATCGCCGTTCCCCACGATGACCGTAGCTCTGAACTTTACACGGCGTCCTGAGTCGGTCATTCTTTGGACCATGTTAATGTCCAGAACCTCATCTTCAAGGTTGGGGAGCAGTATATCCACAATTCTGGATTCCCTCAAAGGCAGTCCCGAATCGATCGCCTCGTCCATGGAAGTGATCTGACCCTCCTGAACTAGCTTACCAAGCCTTGTCTGTGGAATCCATTCCTCTTCTTCGAACTGATATGCCATATGATCACCTAATTGAAATCAGAAGAGATCTTTTCCTTGACCGCATCGAACAGTCCTGGCAGGTTTGATCCTTCCATATATTCTGCAATATGTTCGCCTCTGATCCTCTCATCAGAAGGGAATACGGATGGATCATGGGGCACCTCTAATCCTGAGTCAACTATGCCCTTTAAAGTTGCATAGACACGGGAACCAGGAGATGATGCCTGTAATCCAATATCAAGTATCCCATAATCGTATCCCTTGCTTAGGGTCCTGTAACCAAACAAGAGGCCGGTAAGATAAGCTGCCGGCGTGTTGCCAGTGGAAGCGTCATAACCATATTTCTTAAGCTCTGTAGATATGGCTGATGAAAGAGTGACATCGCCTTCAGGTGTGGGAGCTACTAGCTGAACCTGAATATGTTTTGAACTCTTACGGACCACTACACGGTCTTCTTTTGATAGGAGTAACTTAAGACGCTGGTGATAATTGGTGCGTCCTTCCCTTCGTCGCCTGAAAGCGACTTTATATCTGGGACCTGTTGCCATGATCATACCCTCCTGGATAAAATATCAAAGCTTCTCTTGCTCATCTTCATCCCTCACGTTTAAGGAGCTTCTGTGATTCAAGGTGTGATTCCATGTGTGCAACACTACGGTATTCTCCACCTTTTGCCTTACGATAGATCTTGCAATATGTGGATTTCTCCAATGAACCATCTGCACGAAGTTCCTTTAGCCTTGCCCTGATGGCACGGATCCTTTTAATCCACTGATCTTTTCTGGGGTTCCTTGCTCCCTTTGTACCTTTTCTTGAGCCCTGCCCCTTGCGGTGGCCATACTTGCGCTTAGCATCCCGAACTCTTGCACGACCTCTGCTGACCCCTTTTGGTTTAGCGGCTGCAATGCTTCCTTTCTTTATGAGTTCACGGAGATCCGCTCGTGTAATAGCGACTGCGATATCGCTAGCAGCCTCAGGATCCATCCATACTCTGTGTATACCACAATCCAGGATCTCTGCAGCCATCCTCTTCTGGTTAGAAAGATCCGTCATCTCATTCACTCCTGGAAGGATTGAGGATCTTTATTCCCATGGATACTGCTTTTTCCTGTATCATGGCTTTCTTTCTTGCACCGACCTTTGCAGCGATCCTAATAGCCATCGTATTAGCATCGAGGGATGAAACATCGTTCAGTGTTGAAACAATGACTTCGGAATAACCGGAAGGGTGTAAACCCTTAACCAGAACCGGACTGCCATAGCCTACCTGAGCATGAGCACCCTTTGCAACAAAACCTTTGCGTTTTTTGCTTTGCTGGCCTCTTGGGATCCTCCAGTTGGAGTCCAGCCTCTTGTACTTGTGACAATCAGTCCTCTTGAACTGGGGCTTCTTTGCCTTCTGAACCTTTCGAACGTTGAAAAGGCGTTTACCTTCAGCGTCCATGGATACACCACAGTTCATAGTTCCGGAAGAGGACTTAGCAATATTATCTTCCATTCAAATCACCTACAATATCTTCTCCACGATATAGATACCATCCTGGAATACACGGGGATCGAATCTCTTGATCTTCGTGGCTTGCTCTATGTTGGCTGCTGTCTGCCCCACATCCTCTTTGTTTATGCCAGTGATAGTGACCTGGTCGGCTCCTGCCTTGACCTTGGTCTCACCGAGGATATTTGCAGATCTTGCTTTCTTTTCACCCAAGAAGTTACCAATAACCAGTTTCTTACCCTCGACCTTCAACTGAATAGGGAAGTGGGAGTAGACAACCTTCATGCGGTATTCAAACCCTTGGGTCACACCTTTCATCATATTGTTAATATGTGAAGAGAATGTGCCGATCATAGCCTTGTGGGACTTCTTTGTAGAAGTTGAATCCACCATGATCTCAGAGCCTGCAACTTCAATTATGATTCCCGGATACCAGAGGTACCTCTCATTCTTTCCTTTGGGTCCTGATACGGAAAGGATGTCATCCTGGAAAGTAACAGTAACTCCTTCCGGAATACTGATCACGTTCTTCATCTCTTTAGCCATTGAACCACTCCATATCAGTACACATATGCGAGAAGCTGTCCACCGATATTTTTCTCACGTGCATCATATTGAGACATGACACCATGAGACGTAGTGAGGATCAATGTTCCAAAATTCTTGGCTGGCAAGAATTGCTTTTCCCATTTCTCGAAATCAACTGAACCTACTGAATAACGTGGCTTTATTGCTCCGCATTTATTTATTTTACCAATGAGCTTAACCTCATAAAGTCCTGCTTTTCCGTCCTCGATGAATTCGAACTCACCGAGGTATCCACTGTCCTGCATCACTTTAAGGACCGTACCTATGAGCTTTGATGCCGGTTTAAGCGTGCATGACTGTTTACCGATTGCCTCTGCATTCTTTATAGTAGAGAGTGCATCAGCAAGAGGATCTAATAACACCATTATTTTTCACCTCAAGTATATTTCTCAAATCCCATATCATGGGCTATCTCACGGAAACAGTGGCGACACAGGTAAATATCATATTTCCTTACAAGGCCCTGCTTTCTTCCGCATCTTTTGCATTCGTGTGCTCCGCGGCCAAATTGCTTAGTAGTCTGGACCATTTATGCTACCTCCACGAAATATCTCTCCTTGAAAAAGGAGATCGTATCGTCCTTTGTGATCCTGTGCGATGAAGGAACCTTTCGTTCAGATAACCTTCTGCTACTTATTCTGTATCCAGGACGATTGACCACTACATTTATGTCCATACCAAAAACACCGATGTTCGGATCATACCTCATTCCCGGGAAATCCGTGTGTTCTTCAATTCCGAATGCTACATTCCCATTTTTATCAAATTGGGAAGATGATAGCCTTTTCTCGACTATTGAAAGAGCTGTCTTCAGGAATTCCTCGGCATTGCCGCCGCGAAGGGTGACCTTGCAACCTATAGGTTCATTCTTTTTGATACCAAATGCGGGAAGGGTCTTCTTGGCATATGTACGAACCACTGTCTGGCCGGTAATTTCTTTCATGATCCCTTCAGCATTCACAAGGTGTTCACCGCTTTCACCTACAGCCATGTGAACAACAACCTTCTCGACCCTGGGAGCGCGCATTGGATTACTCAATGACCTCACCACCAAGTTTTATTTCCGGCTTATCCGTACCGACCACCACAACATAATCTTCTATGGTGTAGAATTCCTCATCTTCAGCAGCAATCTGGACAGTATTGGAGTTGGAACTACGCACCGTGTTGATACCCTTAATGGTACCTATTTTACCAGTATGCTTACCGCCAATGATCAATGCAAGATTGCCAACTTCATACTTGATATGCTTGATTATCTTCTTGTCAGGTACTGAAAGGATAACTGAGTCTTTAGCTTTGAAGTCATTTGAACCGATCAGGTTAGAACCGTCATTTAGATTAAGCTGCACTTTGCCGCCCTTGATAATGGTCTTCCCGCTGATCTTGCATAATTTGCTTGCCTCTGTACCTGCAAGTTTATGTAATTCTAATCTTCCCTTTCTATCGAGGAGCACACGATATGATTGTTCCATCTTAGGAATAGAAACTACATCTAGTAACCCTATAGGGAACCTTAGATCCTTCCTGATAATCCCATCAACAAGAATGGTGCCCTCAGAAAGCACTCTTTTTGCCTCTACTCTTGTGTCCACCACATGCAACATATCCCTGAGCGCCACTCCAAGAGGAATGCTCAGTTGCTTGTTGTGAGGACCTGGCCTTGTTGACGTTATCCATTTATTGGATTTCTTGGATGTCTGCCAGCTCTTTGGTACAGATATCCTTTTTTGATGTCTTCCCACAAAACCACCTACTTCCTGCTCAATACTTCTGATCTGCGGTCATCTTTCATTTCAAGGGATGTGATCGTTACGTTAGAAGGATAGACAGGCCTTGGCACTTCTGTACCATCTGCTTTGGACACTGCTACTCCCTCTATAACTATAGTCCCATGTTTAAGTGATACCGCTTCTACTTTACCTGTGGTGCCTGCATGGTCCCCGCGCATCACCTTTACGGTGTCGCCGACAATGACCTTTGCTGTCCTGCGCCCATATTTTTCACGGAGCTCTTTTGAAAGAGGAGCACCCATGAATTTCTGCCTCAAGTGCAGTGGAGCAGTATACCGCATTTTTCGCTGTTTTCTTGGCTGATTAGTAACCATTGCATACACCTCACACTATTATAGAAGCCGTTGTACCGATCTTAGGATACCTTTCAGCGACTTCTCTTGCAATTGGTCCTTTCAGATCGGTTCCCTTGGGCAGACCGTCCTCATCAGTGATCACAACTGCATTGTCCTCAAAGGAAACTCTCAATCCATCTGGACGGCGAATTTCCTTCTTCTGACGGACTATTACAGCATACATGATCTGCTTACGCATCTCTGGAGTACCTTTCTTCACAGATACCACGCACATGTCACCTATACCTGCACATGGTTGCCTATTCTTGGTACCTCTGTAACGCTTTACAGATATGATCTCCACAACTCTTGCACCTGAGTTGTCTACGCAATCTATACGTGAACCACTGACCAATGACCGGGGTATGGTAGAACGAATCCCTTTCATGCCTCTACCCCCGTTTTGATGACCACATATGACTTTGTCTTACTAAGAGGGCGACATTCTGCAACAGTCACAATGTCTCCCACTTGAGCATCAATACATGGAGGATTGTGGGCATGGATCTTAGATTGTCTTTTCTCATACCTCTGATACTTGCTTATAAGTACTTCATGTCTTCTCTGGATGACCACGGTCCTGTCCATCTTGTTGCTGACAACGGTGCCCACCAGTACCTGTCCCCTGACTGGCAGCTTTCCGTGGAATGGACAATTGACGTCAGTACACTCCTCTTTAGGAGCGGGTACATCCAATCCGATATCTCTTGTCATGATTATTACCTCATGCGAATTTTCCTGATATTTTTAATTCTATTCTCGGGTTGTGAGAGCAATAAATTTCCGTTCACTTTCACTTGCTCAGTAACACGTGTATTCCCTCTGAGAAGAGGTATATGGAACAAGAATGTCGATCCTGATTTTGGAACCATCTTTTCATATTTGTCATATGTTTCCACGATCAGCATATTTCTTGTTTCACCTACCACTTTGCCGCGAATTTCCTCTAAAGAGGGATTGTTTGAGTTAATCACTTCTGTGAACAGTCCGATAAGTTCATGAAATATCAGGTTATAAGCGGATATTTCCACTTAGATCTCCTTTGACTCTTTCTGGACAGTCTTAACACGCGCAATGGTCCTTCTAAGCAATCCAATTCTGCCAGGATTATCAGGAGCACCACCTGCAGAAGTAAGGGCGCGCTCACGTATGAGCTCATTCCTTAACTTTTCAAGCTCGTCCATCCGTTCATTAGGGCTCATGTCCCTTATTTCATTCATACGCAGTATAGCCATGATCAGCCCTCCCTGTGAATACGGGCTATCGGATGCCAGTAGTCATGTCCTGCATGTTTATGCTGCCAGACACCGTCGGCTTCCCTGCGCTCTTCATTTTCCAGAAGCTCACCAGATTCTGTATTACCAGTCGCACAGGAAGACTCTTCATCAGATACTTCCCTTTCAACTGTTTCCTTATCAGATGTTTCTGCCTTTACTGGTTCCTCTTCAAGAACCTCTTCAATCTCAGCAACCTCACCTGCAGCTTCTTCACTTACAAGCTTCTTGATACTTGCCTTTGGTTCCATGGGCTTGTCAACTTCTGACACTGCCTTTTCAACAACGGCCTTAAGCTTAAAGGAGTCTGGAAGAACAGCACCTGGTGGGATTATCCTTACCTTACAGCCAAGGGTACCAAGTTTCTTGATCGCTACAGCAAAGCCCTCATCGACTATATCGTCTACTGGTTTACCTGCATGCTTAATATAGCCTTCAACGATCTTCTCGGTCCTTGACCTTGCTCCTGTGAGCTTACCTGAGATCACGATCTCACAGCCAAGTGCACCTGCGTTCATGATCGCCCGCATGGCATTATGACCAGCCTTTCTGAAATACCAGCCTCTTTCGATGGATGATGCCAGACGTGTTGCCATCATTTGTGCATTGAGCTCTGGTTTCCTGACCTCCTGGGCATCGATCTGCGGATTATCCATATCATACATCCTGTCAATATCCCTTGTAAGTTTACGGATAACCTTACCAGCCTTACCAATGACCATTCCAGGTTTCTCGGCATAAACCGTGATCTGGGTTCCCATTGGAGTTCTGTTAACCTCCATGCCACCGTATCCAGCCCTGTTGAGCTGTTTAGCAAAGTATTCGTCCAGTGAGGCTTTGACGTAACCTTCACGCACGAACTTCTTCTCGATTGCCATTAGTGCACCTCGTTCAGTATAATCTCGATGTTAACAGTATCCGTGTTATACGGACTACCTCTTCCACGTGCCCTTGCGATCATACCAGGAATAACACGGCCGCACTTTGTGGCCACATGGGCTATATACATGCGCTCCGGGTCCAATCCTTTATATTCGGCATTGCTACCTGCATTCTCCAAAAGCTTGAGGAATGCTTTAGCAGCATCTACCGGATATCTTCCGCCTGCCATTGGTCCTTTCTTATGGCCTGCTCCTTCGCAATGCTTCTTGAAGGGAACTGCCTGTTTCTTGGCAACAACACCTTCGAGATATCTCTTGGCGTTCTGGGTACGCATGCCTTTAAGAGCCCTTCCGAGTTCCCTTGATTTCTTGGGAGAGATATGAAGCTCGGAACCCATTGCCTTAGAGCTGGTCTTTGGATCCATTTCTAAAGTATAATCAATCCTTGCCATACGTCATCACCTTACTTCAGCGGCACGAATCTGCTAGAACGGGTTGCTCCTACACCAGCACTTCCATGAGAAACTTTTGAACGGCTTAATGCAAATTCACCAAACCGGTGTCCGATCATCTCAGGCTGTATCTCAAAGTCCAGGAAGCTCTTGCCATTATATACTGCAACGGTCTTGCCTACCATATCAGGAAGTATTATGACGTTCCTGTAATGGGTACGCACGTTGTCTGCACCATCCTTAATCTGCTGCATTACATTCTTCTGATGCTCATTGAAGCCTCTCCTGATGGAGCGACGTTCTTTTGCTGTAAGAAGTTCTGTGAATTCCTCCGGGCTCATTGCCTGAAGTTGCTCAACGGTTTTGCCACGATATGTGAACTCACCTTTTCTTTTTGGTAATTTAGATCCTATTTTTTTTGCCATGGGATTACCTCCGGTTTAACGCCTTCCGGTCCTGCGTGCCGCTATCTGTCCAACCTTACGTCCGGGAGGAGCATTTCTACCAACAGTTGTTGGCCTACCGGGATGCTGCCTGTTACCTCCACCGAAGGGGTGGTCAATTACGTTCATGGCAACTCCCCTCACACGAGGATACTTCGCAGCTCTTGTCTTCATCTTGTGATATTTCTTACCTGCTTTGAGGAAGGGTCTGTCCAGCCTCCCACCGCCTGCAACGATACCAACAGTGGCACGGCATTTAGAGTTAAGCCACTTCATTTCACCTGATGGCATCTGAACAACTGTTTTTCCCTTATCATGAGAAACCACTGTTGCATAAACTCCAGATGAACGTGCGAATTGACCGCCGTCATTTGGCTTTGACTCAATATTGCATACGGGAACACCTTCGGGAATATTGCTAAGTGGTAGGACATTACCGGGTCTTACTTCAGCTTCAGCACCACATGATATGATGGTACCGACAGCCATTCCCTCGGGAGCTACGATCATTCGCTCCTCACCGTTAGCAAAAGAAACTTTTGCCAATGGAGCGGAACGTGCGGGATCATGCTCAAGGCCTACTACAGTACCAGTTAACATTTCATTACCGTTCACTTTGGGGTGCTTCAGAGAAGCCTTGTACCTGTGAGAGGGAGCTCTGTAGGTAGGTGTACCGCGACCTCTGTTCTGTGAAATTATTCGTTTACCCATTATTACTCACCTCACATTAGTCCTATCCTTGTGGCTATCTCATGCGCAGCATCAGTTTCACTGAATGTCACGATGGCCTTCTTCTGGCCATTCATGGTGCTCATTGTACACACTGATACAACATTAAAGCCATACATCTTCATGACATCTGATTTTATCTGCCCTTTGGTTGCCTTACTGTTGACAATGAACTGGAGCTTATTGTTTTCCAGTAACATCATGGCTTTTTCTGTGATGAATGGATAATTTATAGCTGTCATACGAACATACCCTCCAGAGCTGCTATAGCAGATTCCGTCCATATGGTCAGTCTGCCTGCATGAGTTCCCGGGGCCAGCAATTCGGTGCTTATGGAGCTAACTGAAACAACATCCACACCCGCCAGGTTCCTTGCGGAATTGAACAATGCACTGTCCTCATCAGCAACGATCAGCAGACTTTTTCTGTTCTTATACCTTCTTCCTCTAAGCTTTCCACGACCAGCTCTGATGTTCCTGCCTTCCTTTGCGCGCAGGACATCTTCGAAGACACCAGCCGCTTTAAGGAACTGCACAACTTCCTTAGTTTTGGTCAGATCCTGCACTGCATTCTCGGCCACAAGAGGTAACTGTACGCTCTGCTCGAACTTGTGTCCGCGAGCCCTCACGAGCTCTGCATTAGCGGTAGCTGAAACTGCTGAGCGGATAGCAAGCCTTCTTTCTTTCTTGTTTACTTTTTCAGTCCTGTCAGCTTCTGGCTTTGGTGGATGTGCTGCCCTTCCCCCAACTGCTTGAGGAACTCTGGCTGCACGGCTACCAGTTACGATCCTTGGGATCTGTGCCACACCGCGTCCTGATCCCCAGGATACTGCCGAGGTCTCCATACCTGCATATAAGCGAGGACCATAGGGCTGATACCTCTTGGCCTGAGCTGCAAGCACTGCCCTCTTTATAAGATCCGGCCTGTATGATTCATTGAATATCTCAGGCAGGGAGATCTCACCTTTTGGATTACCAGAAATCCCAATAACATTAGTTTTAGCCATCTAATTCACCCCTGCTTGCTCTGTGTGCTGATGTGAACTATCTGAGGTTCACCCATAGCGGATACTCTCGCCCTGGTAGGTTCACGCAGTCTGATAAGTCTCTTGGATGGACCTGGAACACTACCTTTGATAAGCACATAATCGTTCCTCACAAGACCAAAGTTCATGAAACCTCCGACAGGGTTTATATCCTCGGGGTTTGTACCTATCTTGAAGATACGCTTATTACATTCAGTCCTCTGGTGGAAACCGGTCTGACCCATCTGAGGTACCCTCCAGCTCACATGTGCCGGCCTGAAAGGACCAAGGGTACCTATCTGCCTCAGGCTTCCCTGACGGGAATGCTTACCTTTCTGAAGCATGATACCCCATCTTTTAACAGGGCCCTGGGTACCTTTGCCTATAGTGATAGCAGCCACATCCACTAAGCTGCCGCCCTTGAAAACATCGCTTATGCGCACTTCTTTGCCGAGGATAGACTTTGCATATTCATACTTATCCTTAGCATTCGCGCCGCTTATGCCGGTCTCCATTATGTCAGCATTCTTCTTGGGAACACCTGAAATGCTTTTTGGTGTGGTATAGGTCACTACTCTTATATCAGAAACTATACCATCGTTGATCAGTTGTTCGATCTTCCCCAGAGATGCATTAGTGTCATGCTTTACGGGGACATTAATAGTCTTCGCAAGACTCTCATCAAGTTCCAGGCTCCATGCCTCTGCGACTGCCCGCTCAGCATTATTATCTTTAGCATATGCCCTTATAGCAGCTACCCGTATAGCCGGTGTTTCGATCACAGTTACAGGCACTGTGATCTCAAGACCCTCTGTAAGGCTGTTCTTGGTATCATCGATGATTACCACATGGGTCATACCGACCTTGTAACCAGCGAAATCCTGAAGTTTTATTCCAGTTTCTGATACCGGCCATGACCTGTAACGTGGTATGGGGCTTTGTGCTCTTTTGCGCGGACTGAACGCGAGTGATCCTCGCCTTGGTCTGTGTCCTTTTGCCATTGTAATTCTCCCGATCTATATTATTTAGATTTGGCCGTTCAACTTTCTTGCTGATAGCATGGGTCATGCAAAAAGTCCAAGTGCCACTGGGATCAGAAAACACAGATTCATCGTGTTATCGACGGCTATACTGCCGCTGCTGTACAACCGTAAAAAGCAGTATACTGCCCTATACCGGTAGGATCATAGCAGACATCCCTACAGTGGTCATCTCCAGAACGATTTAAACACCTTATGTCCCTGCAGACGTTTCCGCAAGCAGGAGGGCATTCTTGAAGAGGCCCCGAACATCACATGTTAAATCCGACTTTTTCACACGTAGTTAATGATTTCATTGCGATATGCAAGGCAAACCTTACATACCCATCTCTATCGTTGCGCTTAGATAGATAAATACATATATAAAACCTTTGCATGAGAGAAGTATCTGAAAGATGAATTAGAAAAATGGTTCCTAATCCGGCTTCCATAAAAGGGGTCTAGAACTTCTTATTGATCTGGTACTAACTAGATGGTACAGATATATGTCCGGCTATATAACCATTCACTTGGTCTATCACAATCGATCGCTGAGGAGCTATAAGATCTTATTAGATTGCAACTTAAAGGATAAAGATACCCTATCACTCCACTAATATCACTATACGCGTTAAAAGCTCACTCTCCGGCACTTCCTGAGGAGAGTTATAGTAGTATTCGTATGCAATACCACTTGCTTTATAGCCATTCTTCTCTATCCATTCTGCCATGTAGGCATAAGGCTTTTCCATACCTGAATAAGCACCCTTGTACATCATTGATACATAGGTGCCTGCAGGTATCTCTGAACTTCGGATCTCTGCACTGCCTTCCAAAGGCTCAGCAACCGGAAAGCCAATCTCTATATCAAGGTCTTCCATGTCCATATTATAATAGGCTACAAAAGGTACTCCTGTAAGCTGCTGGCCGATCTTGTCCATATATTGCATGATCTTTCCGTAGCTTTCACCTATCACGAGGGGAAGATTCTGAACCTTCGCCCCTGTCCTGATGGACAGAACAGGCTGTGCTAGTTCTTTTTTGACCTCTATGCTATTATTCATCTTTTAGCTCCTTTTTTAAATAAGAGTAATTTCACAAGATCTGGTATAAAATATTAGTTCCCCGGAAATATCCATTTGAGTCTATTGTGGCTTATGATAGCGTTCTCTCATTTAAGTACGTCTTCAGATATTCCTGTGATCTTTCTGCAATATGCTGTGGACCCAAAAGAAAATAAGACCCAAGGCAAGCTTTACTGAATGAAAGAAAAGTAAATAAATGGATAAATACCCAGTTGGAAGCGAGTGGACCAGAATGGTCAGGCCTGAAGCCGACCAAACTCAAATGCTTTTATATTAATGTCCATTGTCCTCTTTGGCACTGATGCTTTGACACAATCCAGCAATACATCTTCAGAAAGCGGCAAATACTTGGAAACTGCCCCTATCATCACAGTGTTCATAGATTGCACATGACCAGCTTCTTTGGCAAGCTGCACAGCATTGAAAGCCTTTACCGTAAATCTCTGCTCGAGGTAATCAATGATCTTTGCCACATCAGGATAGGACGAAAGACCCGAAGTTACAGTGACAGGCAATACCGGCTCAGTATTGAAAAGAACTACTCCATCATCCGACAAGTACTCAATATATCTTAAAGCCTCACTGGGTTCCAGAGCCAGTAAAGCATCAGCGCTTTTCAATGGAATGAGAGAACCGAACTCACAGCCGATCCTCAGATGGTTTACCACTGAACCACCCCTCTGGGCCATGCCGTGGGTCTCGGCGGCCATCACTGGCAGTCCTTCCTTTACGGCAGCCTTACCAATTATATCCGAAGCAAGAATAGTACCTTGCCCCCCAACGCCTGCTATTACCAGATCGAAAAGGGAAATTCCTGCAGAACTCATCTCTTCACCTCCATGATCGCTCCAAACTTGCAGATCTGGGCACATACACCGCATCCCGTACACATATTGCTGATCCTCGCACGCTTAAGCTCATTATCAAATTCTGTGGCAGGGCAGCCAAACCTAACGCAGGCCTTACAGCCTGTACATTTTTCCTGATCCACTGAGAATGCTGGTTTTCTGGCACCTGACCGTCTCAGATCTATCACACATGGCTGCCTCGTTATGACAACAGAGGTACCTTTATAATCCCTGGCACGTCTGAACACATCCTCAGTGGATGCCAGATCATAGGGATCGACCTCTTCCACGAATTCCACTCCTAGAGCACGACATATATCCGATATGGATACAGCTACTGTGGATTCACCTACAGCTGTCCTGCCCATTCCGGGATTTGGCTGATGGCCGGTCATGGCAGTGACCCTATTGTCCATAATAGTAACTGTTATGTCAGCCTTATTATATACTGCATTGAGCAGGCCGTTCATTCCTGTGTGGAAGAAGGTGGAATCACCGATGGAACAGCATATGGGATGTTTCTCTCCTGCATGATATATGCCTGAAGATACGGTTATACTTGCGCCCATACATAATGTCGTGTCTACAGCACCTGACTGTACCCCAAGAGTGTAACAGCCAATATCGCTCGGATAAATTCCGTCCTTTCCGAAAACCTTTTTCATAACATAGAAAGCAGCCCTGTGAGAGCAACCGGGACACAATACAGGAGGACGTGAAGGAAGTTCAAGGTCCATATCAGGAGCCTTTGGAGAAACTACAGGCAGCCCGAATGCCTTTGAAATTGCTTCCATACAGATATCAACATTAAGCTCCCCATGCCTGGGAACAAGCCCCTCTGATTTTCCCAGTATCTTTGTTCCGATACCATTCTTCTGTGCCATGATACGTACTTCATCTTCTAACACCGGCTCAAGTTCCTCTATCACAAGCACTGTGTCTGCATTCTGCAACATACCAGTGATCTTGCCCTCGGGAGCCGGATATGCGCATATTTTCAGAAAAGATGCATCCAGGCCCATTCTTTTCATAGCTTCCCTGGCATAGACAGAAGCTATACCTGAAGCGACAATACCCATTTTAGATCCTGCTCTGAGTTCAAGCTGGTTCCATGGAGAAGTCTCAAGCTCTTTCCTGATTTCCTCGTACACCTGCAACACATAAGGATGTCTTGGTCTTGCATTCTTGGGCATCATGATCCATCTTTCAGGGATCTTCTCGAACTTTATCTGTGGCTTGTCTTCAGAGATCTCTCCAAGCTCCACATCAGACTTGCCATGAGAGATACGGGTAGTAGGCCTGAAAATCGCAGCTGTCTGAAACTTATTGGACAGCCTGAAAGCATCCGGTATCATATCCTTTGCCTCCTGAGGAGTTGAAGGATCAAAACAGGGCATCAGTGCGAACTGGGCATATTTACGTGTATCCTGTTCGTTCTGAGAAGAATGACATGATGGGTCATCTGCGGATATTATTATCATTGCACCTTTAACACCCATATAAGAAAGGGTCATAAGTGGATCGGAGGCTACATTGAGCCCTACATGCTTCATGGTGACAACAGATCTGGCACCGGCAATAGCAGCCCCTGCAGCAACTTCAAAAGCCACTTTCTCGTTCACCGACCATTCCACATAGAAATCCCTTTTTTCCATTGCTGCAAGGGTATCTATGATCTCCGAGGAAGGAGTACCCGGATAACCAGCTATCACCTGGCCGCCTCCTTCGATGATGCCCCGCGCTATGGCGACATTACCAAGCATGAATTCACGTGTTCTCATGTCAATCTCCTGCTATCCCTTACAGAACAATTATTGATAAATATATCTAAAAGGGAAGGTTACGATTTTTTCACTTGGTAGATTCGGAATTTTTATAGCTACCAATCCATTATCGATAAGTATAAGGCTTAAGAACTAATTGCAATATCAGTTAGTAGTTATATAG